>JBAZFL010000019.1:0-16446 GCA_041653455.1 Clostridia bacterium | reverse complement strand
CTAATATTGTCCTTACTGAAGCAGGAAGAGTACTTGGTTTTACTCTTCTAGTAACTCTTTCATCTGCAATTTCAGCAATAATAGACCCAGGTTATGCGGCATGGCATACTTCATTCCTTCCCAATGAAATAAGGGCTGACTATTTTACATTATCATCCGGTATAAACAGCTTCTTATCCCAGGGTATAGTTTTAGTCCTTTCATTAATAACAGACTCTTTTGCAGGAAGCCCGAAACAGCTTGAAATAATAACAGGCTTTCGTTATGCTGCTTTAGTAATAGCTATACTTCATGTAATTGTACTTGCAATACCTAAAGAATATCCATATGAAAGAACCAACAGCAAAGTGAAGGTGAGTGATATCTTCACTCTTCCTTTTCAGAATAAGAAATTTTTGTGGACTGTTCTCTTAGTGGGTTTCTACTATTTAGGTTCTAGTCTTTCAAACGCATCTATTAATATCTTCTTACTTCAGGATGTGGGAATAAGTTATTCTCAGATTAATCTGATTAATGCTGTATATTTCATGTTTTTTATATTTTTCGGCAAGATGTGGAAGAAGTTTCTTAAAAAGCATTCCTGGTTTAAGACATTTGCATTTGTGATGCTGTTGCAGGGACCGACATACCTGATGTATGCCTTTGTCACTCCTGAAAACTTTACATGGCTTTGGTTTACTGTACGGCTGATACAGCATGTTCTTGGTGTTGCTGCAAATACAGTACTCGCTTCAATGCTATATGTTAATCTGCCAAATAAAGACCAGACTAACTATATATCTTTCTATAACATAACCGTCCATATGTCTATTTTCTTCAGCATGATGCTTGGAACTTTCTTCCTTTCAGGAATCGGAGATAATGTAATCAATATTTTTAATTTTAAAATGGCAGGTGTTCCTATACTGCTTGCTGTAACCGGAATATCTCAGATTGTAACTGGATTCCTTTCCTGGAAATTCAATAAAAAGCTACTCCCTGACGATTTGCTGAACAGCTGAAAATAGTACTATTCTATCTCAAATATGTTAATTTAGTTATAAACAGTGTATAATCTATATGAAAAGAGGGATTAATATGCATTATGGATTTATCAAAGCATCAGCTGCAAGTCCATCATTGAAAGTTGCAGATTGCAAGTACAATTGTGATAACATCAAAGAAACGATAAAGAAAGCATATAAAAGAGGAGTTAAGCTTATAGTATTTCCAGAGCTGAGCATAACAGGCTACACCTGTGATGATCTTTTTTCACAAAAACTGCTTCTGGATCAGGCATTAAATAGCCTTTTGGATATTGTAAAAGAATCTGAAGACAAGGAAATGCTTATAGTTACAGGGCTTCCTATTGAAACACAAGGTTATCTATACAATTGTGCTGCTGTAATATTTAAAGGAGAAATATTGGGTATTGTTCCTAAAACCCATCTGCCTAATTACAACGAATTCTATGAGTCGCGCAGATTTAAAACTGCTCCTTTAAAAAACATGATAATTGACATCGATAACAAAGAGATACCTTTTGGAACAAAGCTTATATTTCAAAACGAGCTTATGAAGAGTTTTTCATTGGCTGTTGAGATATGTGAGGATCTTTTCATACCAGTAAGCCCGGGAGCTTTTCATGCAATGAATGGAGCAACTGTAATTGCTAACTTATCTGCAAGCAATGAGATATTAGGTAAAGCCGATTATAGGAGGACTCTTGTAAAATCACAGTCAGGAAAATGTATATGCGCATACATATACAGTAATTCCTCAGACCAGGAATCGACAACAGACATGGTATTTTCCGGACACAAGATGATTGCGGAAAATGGCGTTATATTGAATGAAGCTGTTCCTTTTTCCAATGATTATATAGAAGCGGATATAGACACTGATAGACTTACTCATGACAGGCTGAATCAGATATCAGCAAGGATACAGGTTTTTGATGACGGATATTCTATAATTCCATTTTCCATGAAAAAAACAGACACAGATATAGAAAGGGTAATCGAAAAGCATCCATTCATACCAAAAGATACTCATATACTCATGGAAAGATGTAACCAGATCTTCAGCATACAGACTGCAGGTCTTAAAAAGAGAATAGAACACTCAAACAGCAAGACTGCTGTGATAGGCATATCAGGCGGGTTGGATTCTACGCTTGCTCTTTTAGTTACACACAGAGCATTTATGGAAATGGGAAGAGATACTTCAAATATAGTATGTGTTTCTATGCCATGTTTTGGAACGACAAAAAGAACTAAGGATAATGCCAGCAAATTAGGAAAGCTTCTTAATGTGGATTTCAGAGTTATAGATATTTCCATGTCTGTAAAAAGACATCTTTCTGATATAGGCCATGATGGAACAACAACAGATACCACATACGAGAATGCGCAGGCTAGGGAGAGAACGCAGGTCTTAATGGATATATCCAATATGACTAACGGAATGGTTATAGGAACAGGAGATCTCTCAGAGCAGGCACTGGGATGGAGTACCTACAATGGCGATCATATGTCTATGTATAATGTGAACACATCAATTCCTAAAACGCTTGTAAAGTATATAGTCAGGTATGTCGCTGACGATTCCAAAGGAAGACTTAAGGATGTGCTGTATGATATCCTGGATACACCAATCAGTCCCGAGCTTATACCTTCTTTAAACGGTGAAATTACCCAGAAGACTGAAAGTATAGTTGGCCCTTATGAACTTCATGATTTCTTTCTATACAATTTTATGCGTTGGGGTTTTACGCCTAAAAAAATACTTATGCTTGCAGGTCTGGCCTTTAAAGATGATTACAACTCTGATGAGATAAAGAAATGGCTGAAAGTGTTCATACAAAGATTCTTCACGCAGCAGTTTAAAAGAAGCTGCAGCCCTAATGGGCCTAAAGTCGGATCTGTAGCTTTGTCACCCAGAGGTGACTGGCGGATGCCCAGTGATGCTTCATTTTCCGGATGGATGAAAGAGCTTGACTGATAAAAAGGAGGTATTCATATGGAAGGTATAATGCTGTATCTTAGAGAACTTACCCCCGTAACGATGGTTATAAGGCTTGTTCTTGCACTTCTTTGCGGAGGGCTTATCGGAATGCAGAGAGAAAGACATGGCCGTGCCGCTGGATTCCGGACTCATATAATAGTATGCATAGGATCTGCGCTTGCTGCAATGACAGGTATTTTTGTGTCAAAAACGTTAGCCTTTAATACAGATCCCATGAGACTTGCCGCGCAGGTCCTTTCAGGAATAGGATTTTTAGGGGTAGGGACAATTCTTGTTACTGGTCATTTGCATGTAAAGGGATTAACAACTGCTGCAGGGCTTTGGACTATTGCAGCAGTCGGATTAGCTATAGGGACTGGATTCTATGAAGCTGCTATTCTATGCGTATTGATTCTTGCCATAGTTATGGCATATCTGGGTAATTTCGGGTCAAGACGCATAAAGATGGATATTTATCTTGAAGTTACTGGGAGCAGAAACATCAACACAGCATTAAAGGATATAACTAAGGCAGGGTATACAGTAGAGAATATAGAAGTTCAGAACGCAAAAAGCGGTACTTATGGAAATATAGGGTTAAGCATTGTAATCGGCATACCCAAGAAAACAAAAGAAGAAAAGGTAATAGATGATATCACTGCAGTTGAAAATGTAGTGCTTGTCGTAAGATGTGACTAATGGCGGATAAGAAAAATGCAGACAATATACCGGTTTTTAGAATAGAGGACAATCCTGACGGATACCTTATGTTTTATATAAAGAAATATAGACCAGATGAAGGAACTCTATACCTGCATGCTCATGAATGTATCCAGATAAATTACGTTTACAGCGGAAAAGCTACCCATCTTATTCATAACAAAAGATTCGATCTTGTTAAAGGAGATATATTTGTAATTCCTCCTAATGTCCCACATCAGATAGAGCCTCTTGAAGCAAGCGATGCGAAAATTGTAGAGTTTGAATTTGACCCGAAATTCATTAATGAGTTTTTTAATGATTTAAAAAAGAGTGAATCTTTCTGGGATTTCGCATATATAGAGCCATTTCTTGTGGAGGAGGATTTAGTAAGGCCGAGGCTGAATCTCGTCGGCAAGATGCAGTGTGAGACAGAAAATATATTTAATGAAGCCTTGAAGGAATATGAAAACAGAGAACCTGGATTTGAGCTTATTATAAGGTCATTGCTTCTTAAGCTTCTGGTTTTAGTCGGACGAGAGTTTACGAAAAGCATCAGTAAAAGCAAAACCGCACATATTTTCGAAAGACACAATGACGCTATAAAAGGAGCAATAAGGCACATTGAAGAGAATTATACTCAAGATCTGAATATTGATGCTGTAGCAAAATTATTTCTTTTATCTCCTTCATTTTTCGGATATCTGTTTAAAAACCTTACATCAAAGACATTCAAGGAATATATAACCGGATTAAGGATAGCAAAAGCATCAGAAATGCTGAAAAATACAGATGAAAAAGTAATAAACATATGTTACGAGTCAGGATTTAATAATGTAAACCATTTTAATCGTACATTTAAGCAGATTATTGGTATGACGCCAGGTCAGTACAGAAAAGATGTCTGAATGGAAACAGTCAATAAGTAAGTGGAAAACGCATAGAAGCATGTTGCAAAAAGGCATAATATATAACATGAATTATATATTCACACAAATAGGAGGATCTAAGTAATGAGTGAACTTGCAATATTCGGCGGAAAACCCGCAGTAGACGAATCAAAGATACCGGAATCACTATTCAAATGGCCTATAGTAACAAAAGAAGATGAAGATGGTGTTCTTGATGTGTTAAGAAGAGGAGTGATGAGCGGCCTCGATGTAACAGAGAAATTCGAAAAAGAGTTTGCAAAGTGGCAAAAAAGAAAATATGCCATAGGTTATTGCAACGGTACAATGGCGCTTCAGGCTGCAATGTTCGCATGCAAGATGGGAGCAGGCGACGAAATGATATGCCCAAGCAAGACTTACTGGGCATCCTGCCTTCAGGCTTTCAATCTTGGCTCAACAGTAGTTTTTGCAGACATACATCCTACGTCATTATGCATCGACCCTAATGATATTGAAAGATGTATTAGTCCAAGGACAAAAGCCATAATGGTAGTTCATTATCTTGGGCATCCTGCTGATATGGATCCGATAATGGAGATAGCAAAGAAACACAACATTTATGTAATAGAAGATGTTTCGCACGCACAGGGCGGTATGTATAAAGGAAGAATGTTGGGAACATTCGGTCATGTGGCTGCAATGTCTATCATGAGCGGAAAGTCTTTGGCAGCTGGAGAAATGGGAATGCTGGCTACAGACGACAAGGAGATGTACGACCGCGCAATGGCTTACTGTCATTATGAGAGAAACAATGCAAAATACATTTCTACAGACTATCTTCTAAAATATGCTTCTATGCCTTTAGCGGGAGTTAAGGGAAGAGTAAATCAGACATGTTCTGCAATGGCAAGAGTACAGTTAAAGTATTATGATGAAAGAACTGCTGAGATTAGAAAAGCAATGAAGTACTTCTGGACCCTTTTAAAAGGTGTCCCAGGATTAAGAGCACATATGGTTGATGAGTCAGACGGCTCTAACATGGCAGGCTGGTATGCCCCTCATGGTTTATACTGTCCAGAAGAATTGGAAGGGTTATCGGTTGAAAGATTCTGTGAAGCAGTGAGAGCAGAAGGATTTGGAACAACACCAGGTGCTAATAAAGCTCTTCATCTGCATAACATATTCAAGGATTATAATGGATTAAATTACGATAAACCTGCAAGAGTTGCATTTACAGACAGGGATGTCCGTAAACTGGATGAAGGTATTACAGTATCACAGCAGGTTCAGGTATATTCTATACCTTGGTTTAAACATTATATGCCAGAGTATATAGAGATGTATGCAAATGCTTTTAAAAAGGTTGCATTGAATTACAAAGAACTGCTTGCTGGTGACGAGAAAAGAGGAACTGAAAGCGGAAGATGGTTTTTCTATACTGACAAGAAGGAAAAGAAATGAGTAGAGATGTCATAAGATATGGAATAATAGGCTGTGGAGGAATTGCGCATACGCATGCGGAATCTCTTATGCAAATAAAAGGTGCGAAGCTTATTGGAGTTAGCGGGTGTTCAGCACAGGAACCCTTGGGATTTGCACATAAATATGGTATTAAAGGCTTTGAAAGTACAGAGCATCTATTAATGAGTGACGATATTGATGCAGTAACAATATGTACACCAAGCGGATATCATGCAGCAATAGCGATAAGCGCTGCAGAGCACAAAAAGCACGCTATTATTGAAAAACCGTTATCTCTGACTGCAAAAAGCGCGAAAGATGTAGTTGAAGCATTTAAAAGAAATAAAGTTACTGGCAGTGTTATATCACAGTTAAGATTTTCTGAGGAAATAAGGAAAGCAAAAAAAATGATTGCCGATAAAAAACTCGGAGATATAATAATGACTAACCTTACAATGAAATACTTCAGATCTCAAGAATATTATGACGCAGGTAACTGGAGAGGTACATGGAAACTAGATGGCGGAGGAGCCATGATGAACCAAGGCATTCATGGTATAGACATGCTTCTTTTCCTTATAGGTGAAACAAAAAACGTATATGGATATATACGTACTCTGACTCACAAGATAGAGGTTGAAGATAATGCAGTCGCAGTAGTGGAATTCAAAAACGGTTCGCTTGGAACAATAACTGCTTCAACATCAATGGTTCCTGCAAATAATAAAACCATAGAAGTTCATGGTACTAAAGGAACAATACTTATTGAAGAAGAGCGCATAAGACGTCTGTATATTGAAGGTGAAGAAGACTATACAGCTGAAGATATTGAACAAGGAGATTCAGCAACCAGTCATATTATCAAGGCAAGCGGTCATATAAAGCAGTTAACGGATTTCACTCAGGCTCTTATTGAAGACAGGCAGTCTTATGTATCACTTGAAGATGGCATGAGAGCAGTAGACCTCATTACTTCTGTATATGCTTCCTCAAAGACAAACAAGATATTTAAAAAGTAAAATGTAAGCAGACCAAGAAAAAACAGGAACCGTAAATATAAAAACAAAAAAGGGGAAGCTATATGGCTTCTCCCTTTTAATGATACTTTGTATTATTAATATTTAAAATTCTTAATTTTTACCTTTATTATTCATTCAAATCTTTTACTAATTTACAAATAATTGATTTTGTGATATATACATACGTGATAACATTTTCATAGAATTATCGAATTTGAATGTTTAAAAAATATAAAGGGGAAGCATATGCTTGAAATTTTAAATGTAACAAAAAAATACGGAAAACTAGTAGCTAATGATAATATATCTTTTCATGTAAATGATGGACAGATAGCTGTATTGTTAGGGCCAAACGGCGCAGGGAAGTCTACGATTATAAAATGCATAAGCGGGTTGTTGCGTTTCAAAGGAGAAATCAAAATAGATGGTAATGATAACAAATCCATTGAAGCAAAACGATTACTTGGATATGTTCCTGAAATGCCTGCGGTGTATGATCTTCTGACAGTAGAAGAGCATCTTGAATTTATTGCCAGAGCATATAGGACAAAAGATGATGAGTATGAAAAAAATCTACTGGAACGATTTGAGCTATGGGATAAAAAAGCTAAATTAGGTAAGGAATTATCCAAAGGTATGCAGCAGAAATTGTCCATATGCTGTGCATTGGTCCATAAACCAAAAGTAATAGTGTTTGATGAACCATTAGTCGGATTGGATCCTCATGCTATAAAAGTTTTAAAATCCATGTTTAAGGAATTAAAAGAAGATGGAAGGACTATATTAATAAGTACTCATATGATTGACAGCGTTGAAGATTACTGGGATGTAGCTCATATAATGATGAATGGAAGTTTTGCTGCAACAAAAGTAAATGAAAACGGTTCAAGCAGCAGCAAGGAAAGTCTCGAAGAGCTGTTCTTTGAAATTACTGAAAAAAAGAGTGAGGAAAAATGAAAACAAATGCAATAACATATCTTCTGGCAAAAAAAATGAAGAACATTATAAAAGAGTTTGTTAAAAATCCTGCAAAACTCATATATGCTGTTGTTATGATTGCTTTAATCGTACTTGTCGGTTTTGCAGGAGACAAGAGTGTGGATGAAAATACAGTTTATCGTAATCCAAGTGAATTGACAGCAGGTATTACAGCCTTATATATAGTTATTTTCAGCTTCATTTCATACAATGGTTTTAAGAATGGAGCTACAATGTTCAAAATGCCTGATGTGAATCTTATATTCACATCACCTATACATCCACGTAAAGTTCTGTTTTATGGTTTATTCCAGCAGCTTGGTACTTCTTTGCTTTTAGGCCTTTTTATATTTTATCAGTATGGATGGCTGCACAGCGTTTACGGAGTAAGTTTTACACAACTTGTATTTGTTCTATTAGGATATTCATTATCAGTATTTTGCGCGCAGCTGACCGCCATGGTTATTTATTCTTTTACTAGTTATGATGACAGGAAAAAAAGAATTGCAGCAGCACTATTTTTCGGAATAATAATTGCATACACCATAGGACTGGTGATGTACCTTCTTAAAGATATTGATAATGTTTTGCCAAATCTCATAACGGCAGGTAACAGTATATTCATAAGGCTTATGCCTGTAGGAGGATGGATAGGAGGAATAGTAAACGGTATTCTTGCAAATGATCTTTCAACAATACTGATTGGAACTGTTATTACAGTCGTATACATAAGTGCAATGACAATACTGCTTTCATATGCTAAGCAGGACTATTATGAGGATGTGCTAAAGACAAGCGAAGACCAGCAGACATTTGCATCAGCCAGAAAAGAAGGTAGGACTGTTGAAGCGGTGGGAAAAGTAAAGGTTGGAAAAACCGGTCTTTCTAAAGGTGAAGGAGCAAGTACTTTCTATTATAAGCACAAATTAGAGGAAAGAAGAGCAAGGAGGTTTATTTTAGAACCAATTTCAATAGTATTTTTGATTATATCAATAGTATTTGCAGTTTTTATGAGAAACTTCGGAATAGTATCTATATTCGCATATACGACATATATGCAGATGATATCTGTTAAGATGGGGCGGTTTTCAAAAGAACTTGCCAAACCATACATATATCTAGTGCCTGAATCTTCATTTAAGAAGATATTATACAGCATTGCCCAAGCCTTTGCAGGTTCCTGGCAGAAGCAGTTATAATGTATATAGCGCTTGCCTTTATACTTAAACTCACTCCATATGATTTCGTAATTCTTGTGATCGTAAGATTATCATTCTCTTACATGTATACAGCAGCTAACATACTTATTCAAAGAGTATTCGGAACCTTATCCTCAAGAACGCTAATATATATGTTTTATATACTTGCAGTACTAGTAATGTCTGCACCGGGGATAGGCGCTGCTATTCTGGTAAGTACTTCAGGATTATTTTTACTATCACAATACCTGCTGCCATTTTTGGTTATGACTCTATGCAATATTCCCATAACCTTGCTGGTAATATATCTTTGCAGGAATGTTTTAAAATTCGCTGAAATGAAATAATTACGGAGCAGAGATGATGGATAAAATTATTGAGGTAAAAGAACTTTCCAAATCATATGGCAGCATACAAGCAGTCAAAGGTATAAGCTTTTATGTGGAAAAAGGCAAACTATTTGCTTTTCTCGGTCCTAATGGAGCAGGTAAATCGACGACTATAGACATTATCTGCACTTTTTTGAAGAAGGATTCAGGAAATGTAGTCATAGATGGACTTGAACTTGGAAAAGATGATGATGTCATTAGAAGTAAAATCGGTGCTGTTTTTCAAGATGGACTTCTGGACACTTTACTGACTGTAGAGGAAAACCTGATGATGCGGGGAGGACTTTACAATAAGGATAAAACGGCATTACAGCAAGCCGTTAAAGAGACAGCTGAAATAATGGGAATAACAGAGCTCTTGAAAAGACCATATGGCAAGCTTTCAGGGGGACAGAAGAGAAGATGTGATATTGCCAGAGCATTGATTAATAAACCGCAGATCCTGTTTTTAGATGAACCGACGACAGGCCTGGATCCTCAGACGCGTAAAAGTGTTTGGGAGACAATTCAGAAAATTCAGAAAGATAATAATATGACATTATTCCTTACAACTCATTACATGGAAGAAGCAGCTGAAGCGGATTATGTGATTGTTATTGATGAAGGAAAAATATCTGCAAAAGGAACACCTTCATACCTTCGCGAAACCTATGCGAAGGATAAACTTACATTAATATGCAAAGATACAGCAAAAGCAAGTTCTATATTAAATACTATGGGAATAGATAATACTATTGTTGCAGACTGTGTGTATGTTGAACTTAAGAATACTTTGGATGCGCTTGAATTAGTCCTAAGGCTCAAAGAGTTTATTACTGGATTTGAGGTGACAGCAGGCACAATGGATGATGCATTTATCGGAATCACAGGAAAGGAGATACGGTCATGATAGTTTTTACAAAAAGGAACCTGATGGTTTTTTTCAAAGATAAGGCATCCGTCTTCTTTTCATTACTAGCTTCATTGATTATTGTAGTATTGTATCTTCTTTTTTTAGGGGATGTTTGGACAAATAGTTTTCATGGTATTGAGAATGCCAGAGCTATAATGGATAACTGGATAATGGCAGGACTTATCGCAATCACTCCATTCACAGCTGCAATGGGAGCCTTTGGCACGATGATCAATGATAAGACTTTCAAAATATATAAGGATATATACTGTTCCTCGATCAGTCGTTTTGGTATTACAGCAGGCTATATTTTCAGCTCGTTTATAATCGGGGTAATACTCAGTTTGTTCACTTTAGTGCTTGCGCAAGGATATATACTTATTCAGGGCGGTGAGTTAATAAGTTTCATGGTTTTAATTAAAATAATAGGTATGATACTTTTATCAACATTCATGAGCACTTCCTTCGCGTTCTTTATAGTATCATTTTTCAACAGCCAAAACGGATTTGCTACTGCTTCAACAATTACAGGGACCTTGATAGGTTTCCTTACAGGGATATATCTGCCTATCGGCATGCTTCCAAATGCGGTTCAGTATGTTATAAAAATCTTTCCTGTTTCACATAGTGCTGTGCTCCTGCGCCAGATCATGATGGAGAAAACGATGCTTGAGGCATTTGAGCATATACCGATTGAATCAGCAGATGAAATTAAACAGATGCTCGGAGTTATATTCAAATTCAAGGAATATACAATGACATCTGCTGTTCATCTTATAATCCTAGCAGGTACAGGAATTCTGTTTTTCGGACTTGCCATGTTAAGCATGTCCAGAAAGAAGAAATAGTATTAACTTAACAGGAAATCAACAATTAAGGAATTAACCTTATCAGGGTACTCATGATTAACCGGATGCCCTGCATTTTTAATAATTATATAATTAAGGTCAGGTTCTTTTAATGCTCTTATTGATTCATCGGAATATGCCAGTTTGTCCATGTCTCCAATGATATATAAACAGTTATTTTTATTAATGATAAAATCTTCCTGTCTGATTGGCTCAACCTTGTGCTTCATCATCGACATATTGTTGAAGTATTTGAGTAATAAACACCAGTGTTCAAACAATATCTTATTGTTTATAAAAGCTTCCACATTTATACCGCTTAATTTCCTAACAAGCTTAATGCAGTTGGATTTTGATGGAAAAAGCGCTTCTGGTAAGAAGATTTTCATTTTTTCAAGCACAGAACTTTTTTTAGAAAACTGTGCAGAAGCAGATCCTCCTGCCATACAGACTCCTTTTATGATTCTTTCAGGATCATAACAAAGCAGCGTCTGGACAAGCAGGCTTCCATATGATACGCCTGCTGCATATGCTTTATCTATTTTTAATTCGTCTAAGATGGATTTTAACCATTTCAAAGTGTTAAATCCAGTAGCATAGTTTATATTTGACACGCTTCTTCCTGCTCCTCCGAGAGCATCGATTGCATAAACACGAAAATATTTGGATAGATACTTTGCGTTAAAAATCCACATAAGTGCAGAATTATCACCAACTCCATGGAAGAGAAGAAGAGGCGGGTTTGCTTTGTCTCCTGCAATATTTATATATGTAGAGCCGTATTCACCAAACACTGTTTTTTCTTCTACAGGGACTCCCCACTGTTCCAGAAGAAGCATATAGCTCTTGATTACTTCATCTCTCTTTTTATTGCTTTTGAATGCATTAATTATTTTTTTCATTTTCTTGTCCTTTCACATAGATAATACTGTCTAGAGCGCTTTTCCATACATTTTCATCAATTCCTAATCCTCTGAAGCAGAAACCTGCAACATTTTGCATAGAAGATATTTCATCCTGTTCCTTTCCTGCCATCATTTTCGAATATCTGAAAAGATTAGCTACAAAGACAGTCCAAAAACTGTTTGCAGCATTGTCTGCATCCATAAAAGGGATTTGTTTCTGTTCTATTCCTTCATTGATTATTTCTTTTAAAGCTTTTATCTGTAGAGCTGAACCCTGTATTCCTTCTTGCCAGTTATCCGGTCCGAAAACCGCATAAGTGTCAAAGGGGAATCGTAGAAAGAAGCGTATGAACATCGGAGTTTTCTTGTTTTCTGCAAAAATGGCATACAGGTAATATGCTAATTTTTCAACTGGAGTACTATCTTTACAATTATTCAGGATATCCTGAGATAATGATATAGCATTGTCGAACATCAGTCGGAACAGTTTCTGAAAGAGTTCTCTTTTAGACTGAAAGTAATAATACATCAGACCTTTTGCGACATTTGCATTTTTAGATATTCTGTCCATGTCAGCTCCGGCATAACCGTAATTAACATATTCAGATAAAGCTGCATCCAGAATTTTGTCTGTGCTCAATTTCCTTAATTCCTGGTTCTTAGTGTTATTTTTACCCATGTGGCCTCTCAATTGACTGACTATTAAGTCAATTATATATTTATATCTTAGTATGTCAATATGTATTGTATTTATTTACTAAATCTTTTGATATAATATACAGGTTGACTAAAGGTAATGTAATGGATCAGAAGAACAGGATATGGGCACATCCGCTAGCATTAATAACGATAATTGTATGGGGCAGCACCTTTATTGCAAGCAGATTCATGCTGGACTATTTTACTCCGCTTCAGGTAATGACAATGAGATTTGCAATAGCATATGTTGTTCTTCTGCTTATGAAACCGAAATTTGTACATATTGTTTGGAAAGATGAGCTGATTTTTCTGCTAATGGGACTTACAGGATGCTCGATATATTTTATAGCAGAAAATACTGCTCTCACTATAACATCGACTTCGAATGTAAGCATAATAGTAGCTTCGTCACCTATATTGACAGCTATTCTGGCTCATTTTTTTACTAAAGATGAAAAGATCAAATCTAATACGATAGCGGGCTTTATAATTGCATTCATCGGTGTTGCATTTGTCGTTTTTAATGGAACATTTATATTAAAACTTAATCCGATTGGTGATCTTTTAGCTTTCCTTTCAGCATTATCATGGGCGGTATACTCGCTTATTCTGAAAAAAGTCATTAACCATTACGATAATATCCTTTTAATAAGAAAGGTTATGTTTTATGGAATTCTGACTTCATTCCCATTTCTTCTGATTGAAGGAAAGCCATTTAATTTCAATGCACTATCAGATCCCAAATTGATGATAAGCTTGCTGTTTCTTGGTGTTATAGGAAGCGGAATATGCTATCTGACATGGAATTTGTCTGTAAGAAAACTTGGTATTATAACAACCAACAGCTATATTTATGTAATACCATTTGTTACTATGGTATTAGCGGCTATTCTGCTTGATGAGCATATTACTGTAATAGGTATTCTTGGTGCTGTTTTCATAATACTTGGTGTTGTAATTACAAGTTCACCAAGAAAACTAAAATTCGGAAGAGTAAAAATCAGTAATATTTAAGTTTCACATTTTGTTTCACAAACCTATTTCAGGAACATTTTTATCATTTTAAAATTCTTTTCGTTATATGGATGATATCTCATGGGAAGATCCAGCCAGTTTGACTTATTCAGAATTCCTTTGTAATGAGTGAAGGTATCAAAACTGAATTTGCCATGATATGAACCCATTCCGCTATACCCGACGCCTCCGAAGCCCATTTTAGAGGTTGCAAGATGAACGATAGTGTCATTTATACACCCTCCTCCGTATGACAGGCTTTCGGTTATTTTCTTCTGGATATATTTGTTAGTGGAGAAGATATAAAGAGCAAGAGGTTTTTCACGGTTTTTAAGATCAGATATCACATTGTTAATATCCGTAAATGTGAGTATTGGAAGTATGGGACCGAATATTTCTTCCTGCATAATTGCAGAATCATATGAAACATCAGTAAGTATTGTTGGCTCGATTAAAAGGTTTGTTCTATCGCTTCTTCCGCCGATAACTTTTTTTTCTTCCTTTATCAGATTTATAAGTCTTTCGAAATGTTTTTCATTAATTATTTTCGGAAGATTAGTGTTCAGCAAAGGATTATCTCCAAAAAAGTCTTTTATTGAAGTTCTAAGTGATTCAACTAAGGAATCTTTCAAGCTTTCATGTACAAGCACATAATCGGGTGCTACGCAGGTTTGTCCTGCGTTAAGGTATTTTCCGAAAGCTATCCTTTTAGCAAAAAGAGGGATATCAGAGCTCTGGTCTACAATTGCAGGACTTTTTCCGCCAAGTTCAAGGCTAATAGGTGTGAGATGCTTTGATGCGGCTTCCATAACTGTTTTCCCAACACTTGTACTCCCTGTAAAGAATATATAATCAAACCTGTTTTCTAAAAGTTCCGAATTTTCCTTTCTTCCACCTTGAACGACAGCGATGTAATCTGATGGGAATATCTCCTCAATAATATTAGCTATTATCATAGAGGTTGCAGGAGCATAAGCGGAAGGTTTTATAACTGCACAGTTACCAGCACCGATAGCACCAATCAATGGCTCTATACATAGTTGAAAAGGATAATTCCAAGGAGCCATTATGAGGACAACTCCATATGGTTCTGCAATAATGTAGCTTTTTGATGGAAACTGTGCGAGAGGAGAAGCCACTTTTTTTGGTCTAGACCATTTCTTGAGATTCTTAATAAAATGCCTTAATTCATCTCTTACCATGCCTATTTCAGACATATAACCTTCAAATGATGATTTATTAAGATCTTTTTTTAAAGCTTCAAGGATTTTCTCCTCTTTAATTACTATAGCATCATATAGCCTTTTAAGTGCGTCTATTCGGAAACTTGGATCCTTTGTGACATCAGAATTAAAGAATACATGCTGTGACTGTATAAGTTTGGATATGTCCATATCACTCCTCCAGTTTAATATTTTCATATAAATATATTATACTTATTATACACTAATTAATTTTTTTTGGAGGATGAAAACTATTTATGAAGCTTTACTACTACAATTTCTGGTCTGTTGAATAATCTGAATGGGAATATACTGTTACCTAATCCTCTGCTTATAATAACGGATGTATTTGAAAAATTATGCATTCCTTCAGAATATTCAGGAAAGATGCCTTGGTCAGGAGCAATAAGGCCGCCAATAAAAGGTAATCGGACTTGCCCTCCATGAGCATGACCGCAAAGTACAAGATCAGCATTTATAGTATTGAATATCTCTGGCGCATATGGTTTGTGGCATAAAACAAGATTGAAATCGTCTGTATCAAGAACTATATCTGTGTTTATACCATATTCTGTATCGGAATATCCAAAGATGTTTATACTTTCATCTCCAATATATATTTCTTGTTGTTCGTTGTTGAGCACAGTAACTCCGTAATTATTGAATATATCAATTAGAGAAGGATAAAGAGATGACAGATTTTCATGGTTTCCTGTTACGAAATAAACTTTTGCTATGTTTGTAACTCTTTTAACGAATTCACTTACGACTTCCAGACTTTTATCATTTTTATCAATAAGGTCACCTGTTATAATAATAATATCAGGATTTAGAGAGCTGACTAAAGTTGCACCTCTTCCATCATAGTTTTTGCTGTGTAAATCTGAAAGATGAACGATTGTAAAACTATCAAAAGTGTCACTTAATTTACTACTGTATTTGTTATATTCTGTAACGACTAAACTATTATTTTCCCATATTATAAAAGGAATCAGTAGAACGATTACCGTTATACATATTAGGATTGTTTTAATTAGTTTCTTGTAGTTCCTGTTTCGCTGTAAGCCATTAAACTCCATAATTAAATTATTATACTCCAAAAAAAGATAAATGGAATACCTTTTATAAAAGATTATTGATACTTAGTATTAATAATGAATCCTAGTGCAGTATGTTATTTAATATTATAGGATTGAATGTAAATTAGTATACAATACTGAACATGATTTATGGATATGTAAATCA
>JBAZFL010000018.1:0-16490 GCA_041653455.1 Clostridia bacterium | reverse complement strand
AAATTCTTAAAATTTACCCAAAAGATAAACTTCAAATGGAAATCGGAATACAGAGTACAAATCATAAAACTCTTGAAGCAATTGACAGACCATCAGATATCAGAAAAGCAATAGAAAATATGAAAATGCTTAAAGGGTTCGGAAATATAAAAATACATGCTGATCTGATTGCAGGACTGCCTTTTGATGATATTTCTGCAATTAGTAAATCTTTCGATGATATTTTTCATGTCTGTGATGAACTGCAATTAGGATTTTTAAAATTACTTAAAGGCACAAAAATAAGAGATCAGGAAGCTGAATATTCATTTAAATACAATGAGGAAGCTCCATATGAGGTATACGAGAACTGTTTTCTATCTTTTGATGAAATATTTCTTTTAAAAAGAATTGCTGCATTAACTGAAAGATATAAGAATAGCAGGCATTTCATAAACAGCTGTGAATATATAATAAGTTTTTCAGCTAGTGCTTTTAGTTTTTTCAAAGGTCTAGACAAGTTTATTAACTGCAATATTTCTGCTGTTTCACAACACGAGGCTTTTAGATACTTGTATGAATATTCCAGCTTTTTTATAAAGAAAGATATAAATGAAAATGATTGGGATGTTTTCATAACTGGTATACAGAAAGACTATATGAAATGTCTAAACAGAAAGGCTCCAAAAAATTTTATATAATCTATACAATGACTCTAGCTTCGAATAAAAATTTACGATTAGCAGGTATATCATGGTAATATGCATAATGCTTTAGAGGACCTGTTTTTGCAATATTTGAAAAGAAGGTGCTTTTATTTATCGGTGGCAGTATTATTGCAGTATTTCTGCCATCAGCATAATTTATTAATAGTTCGGAAATATTAATGTGGAAAGATGTTTCATGGCTCTTATCATTTAAATATGTTTTTATGACACTCTCAATATTAACCTGACCTATATCCGATTCAGGTTGTCTGAATGTCACTAAATAAGATATATCATCATAAACAAGGCCATAACATATTGAGTTATATTTACTGAATCTTTTCAATATTGTTTCATGAAGATCTCTGATGGAAGGCTGAGTTTCAACTTTTATTTTATCTGTAGAACGGAACTGAGTAATCAATTCCTCATGAGAGATGTTTTTGATAAGAATATTGCATGGGCTTAATTCTATAGCAGGATTATATATATTAAATAATTCAACAAGCTGGAATCGGGCAGGATTAAGTTGATAAAGGCTGTTGTTATATTTATTTTTAAGATTTTCCCAATGCAATTTACCGCTTTCAAATGATTCTATACCTTCATGAATCAAAAAAAGGTGCTTTTCATTATTCAAAATTTTACTTTTGATTTTCATTAGGGCATTACAGATCAGAGTATAATGCTGAGGTGTGGTTATCAGGTAACCTTCATAAATGCCGAATATGGGATGGTCAAATGAAAAAATAGGTTTAAAATTAAAAGCACTAGCTATCAAAGGTTCTATTAAAATCTCATCTTCATCTTCGATAAGCCCTTGAGCATAAGGAAGATCAAAAATTGATTTTGATAAGAATGAAGTTTGTTCAGAAGAGATATTACTATCATATTTTTTTGCTATTTCAATTAAAGAGCCATCAGTTCTAAATTTCTCATAATCAAGAAGTACAAGAAGACCATATCTTTCTATTCCAGATTTGTGTATATGTCTTGTTAAAACAAATCCTTCATGTTCAGAAAGAAACCCAGAACGTATACTTCTCTTCATATTTTTGTATATTTTATTGTAGCTGCTTTTCGGATTTTTTGTCGATTTATCTTCATGCAAAGGCACATAGTCTTTTGTGTTCATTAAGTAACCAATATCTAAAGGATCAATTAAAGATTTATTCAGTTCATCACTATTCCAAGGGAAAGAAGGCCATAAAATATGGTCGTTCTGATTATCCGGAATAAGGATTTTGGGTATATGTACAGCACAATCCAAAAGTTTTTTTTCTATGAAATCCATAATAGTGTCCTTCGCATGACAAATATATCATAAAGGACATATATTATCTATATTAACTTGAATTTATTTCAGAATTTAGTACTACAGACTAACAGTAATTGATTATGCCTTGCTTATTATTAAACTTCTCTTATTTGAATTTTGGGACATAAGAAGTTATAATTAAAGAAGTTAGTTAAGGAGGCAAGATGGCATCAAAAGTATATTTTACAAACATGAGTACTGGGCATGGTCAGAACCTTTTATCGAAATTTGAAAAACTGATTATTAAAGCAGGAATAAATAATCTATTGTTTGAAAACAAATTTACAGCAATAAAAGTGCATTTTGGTGAACCCGGTAATTTAGCATATATTAGACCTAACTATACCAAGGTATTATCGGATTATATCAGAAAGCAGAAAGGCAGACCTTTTCTAACTGATTGCAATACTCTGTATCCAGGAAAAAGAAAAAATGCTCTGGAACATCTTGATACAGCATATCAAAATGGTTTTAATCCTTTTGTTACTGGATGTAATGTAATTATTGGTGACGGACTTAAAGGTACAGATGAAACCTTAATAAAAATTGATATGAAGCATGTAAAAGAAGCGAAGATAGGGCATGCTATAGCCGATTCAGATATTATTATTTCCCTTAACCACTTTAAAGGACATGTTGCTACCGGTATTGGCGGGGCTATCAAGAATATCGGTATGGGGTGTGGTTCCAGGGCAGGAAAAATGGAGATGCATTCAGCAGGTAAGCCAACAGTCATAAAAGAAAAATGCAGGCTTTGCTTTACTTGTTTTGAAAGCTGTGCTCAAAATGCTATATATGAAGTAGATGGTAAAGCTTATATTGATAAAAGCTTATGTGCAGGATGTGGACGATGTATAGGTTCTTGTTTATTTGATGCAATTTCACCAGCAAGCGATGAATCTAATACAATTCTTGGAGAAAAGATAGCTGAATATACATATGCAGTCCTTAAAGGCAAACAGCATTTCCATATATCATTTGTAATGGATATTTCACCATATTGTGACTGTCACAATTTTAATGATATCCCGATTGTTGATGACATAGGAATATTCGCTTCATCAGATCCTGTTGCTCTTGATAAAGCATGTGCGGATGCTGTTAATTCTGGCAGAATAATACAAAACAGTGTTCTTGGACAAAACAAAAAGCTCAAAGATTATATTACAACTGTTAATCCTGAAACAGATTGGATTCATAGTCTTGAATACTCAAGTAAAATTGGTTTGGGTAGCCTTGAATATGATTTAGTAAGTATAGATAAATAGATGTAAATTATCATTCGGTATACATGTCAGATTTAAAAAAGATTGCATATATATGCTATATGTGTTACAATATTTCAGATTAACGTAGGAAGTAAAGCTATGGCATATAGTATGACAGGTTATGGCAAAAACCTGTATGAAAACGATTTAATATCAATGAGAATTGAAATCAAGAGTGTAAATAGTAAATTTCTTGATTTATCTTTAAAACTACCAAAAAATATATCTTTCGCGGAGGAAAAAGTCCGCAATCTTTTAAGAACTAGAATTACTAGAGGGAAGCTTGATTGTTATGTTACTGTATATAATCTTAATACAGACTTCATGGATATTAAATTTGACGATAAAGCTGCAGATGCATATTATAGTTTCCTTAAATCAATCAAGAAAAGATATAAGCTTTTTGCCGGTATTACACCTGTTCAAATCGCATCATTTCAGGGGGTTATAAATATTTCTGAAAGTGATGAGGATAATGATAAACTTACAGAATGCATTTTAGATGCTTTCAATACTGCGATAGACAATATTCTAGAAGCCAAAAAAAAGGAAGGTTCTGAATTATGTGCTGACTGCGCATTGAAACTTACGCAGTTTGAAGGATATGTAAATCAAGTCGAGAAAGTTTCCTCTGACCTTCCTCTTCAGTACAAGCAGAAACTGGAAAAAAGGATTGCAGAGCTTATAGATGACCTAAAAATAGACGATACAAGAATAGCTCAGGAAATCGCATTTTTTGCTGACAGAGCATGTGTTGATGAAGAAATAACGCGATTAAAAAGTCATATAAAACAGTTCTCGGAAAATCTTACCAAAGAATCAGCAGGGAAGAAGCTTGATTTTATATTACAGGAAATGCTTAGAGAAACTAATACAATAGCATCTAAGGCAAATAATTTGGATGTTACTAATAATACATTGGAAATGAAATACCTTTTGGAGAAAATAAGGGAGCAGATTCAAAATCTGGAGTAACGATGAAATTTTTAAATATCGGATTTGGCAATATGGTTTCAATGGAGAGGATAGTTGCTGTTCTAAGCCCAGAATCAGCACCCGTTAAAAGAATTATTCAAGAAGCAAGAGATACTTCAGTATTAATTGACGCTACATATGGAAGAAGAACAAGGGCTGTCATAATAACTGACAGCGAACATATAATTTTATCACCTCTTCAGCCAGAAACATTGGAAAGACGACTTAGCGGAAAGATTGTTCCAGATGATATGGCAGAGGAAGTAAATTAATAATAGAATCATTATAAGGAGATACTATAAATATGATTAACAAACCATCAGTTGAAGAGTTAGAAAAGAAAATACCTGTTAGATTCGTAATTGTAAATGCAATTGCAAAAAGATCCAGAGATATTGCAGCTGGAGTAAAAGTAAGAATTACTACTGCTGAAAGAAATCCATTGTCAATTGCTGCTCTGGAAATTAATAGTGGTGAAGTCAGAGTTGTTAATGAGATTTCCACTGCAGAAAACGTGATACAAAATGAATCAGAAGAAAGCGGGAATAATTAATGGATAGAGAGCAGATTACTATGGATAAACTAGTCTCCTTAGCAAAAAGGAGAGGTTTTGTTTATCCAGGTTCTGAAATATATGATGGGCTTGCAAATGCTTGGGATTATGGCCCTCTTGGAGTTGAGTTAAAGAATAATATAAAAAGCGCATGGTGGCAGAAGTTCATAAAGGAAAACGAATATAATGTCGGACTTGACTGCGCAATACTTATGAATCCGAATGTCTGGATCGCATCAGGACATGTAGGATCATTTGTAGATCCGTTAACTGACTGCAAGAGCTGTAAAACAAGACATAGAGCTGACGATTTAATTAAGAACTTTAATAAAGAAAATGCAATAGATTTAATTATTGAAGGTATGGATAATGCTTCTTTAATGCAGTATATAAAAGATCATAAGATACCATGTCCAAATTGCGGAAAACATGATTTTACCGATGTTAAGCAGTTTAACTGTATGTTTAAAACATATCAAGGTGTTAATGAAGATACTGCTGCGCAGATATACCTCAGACCAGAAACTGCGCAGGGTATATTTGTAAATTTTAAGAATGTTCAAAGGACAACACGTAAAAAGATTCCTTTTGGAATAGGACAGATTGGAAAAAGCTTCAGAAATGAAATTACACCTGGCAATTTTATATTTAGAACAAGAGAATTTGAACAGATGGAGCTTGAGTTCTTCTGTGAACCAGGTACAGATCTGAAATGGTTTGAATATTGGAGAAGCTTTTGCTTTAATTGGCTTCTAAGCCTTGGAATAAACAAAGATAATATCAAAATGAGAGATCATTCTGAAAAAGAACTATCCTTTTATAGCAATGCTACTACTGATTTTGAGTACAAGTTCCCATTCGGATGGGGAGAGCTTTGGGGAATTGCTGATCGAACAGACTATGATTTAAAACAACATACAAAGTTTTCAAATGATGATCTTTCTTATTTTGATCCTATGACAAATGAAAAATATGTGCCTTATTGTATAGAACCTTCAGTTGGAGTTGAAAGACTTCTATTAGCAATACTGACTGATGCTTACGATGAAGAAGCTTTAGTGGATGATGATACTAGAACTGTTCTAAGATTACATCCATACATTGCACCTGTTAAAGCAGCAGTTCTTCCTTTGTCAAAAAAACTTGGAGATGATGCATTAAAAGTTTTTGAAATGATAAGAAAAAAGTGGAATGCTGAGTATGATGATACGCAAAGTATAGGTAAGAGGTATAGAAGACAAGATGAAATAGGTACTCCTTTCTGTTTCACATTTGACTTTGATTCTTTACAGGATAATTGTGTAACAGTTAGATTCAGAGATAGTATGAAACAAGATAGGATAAGCATTGATTCAATTATGGCCTTTCTTGATGAAAATATAAAAATATAATGGAGGGAAATATGACAAAATACGTTTATCTCTTTAAAGAGGGAAATGCTAAGATGAAGAATCTTCTTGGTGGCAAAGGCGCTAATCTTGCAGAAATGACATCATTAGGACTACCAGTGCCAAGAGGATTTACCGTAACAACAGAAGCTTGTCTTAGATATTATGAAGATGGCGAGCAGATAGCAGACGATATAAAGGATGAAATCCTAAGTACGCTTGACATAACAGAAAAAACAGTAGGAAAAAAATTAGGAGATCCTCAGAATCCATTTTTGGTTTCAGTAAGATCAGGAGCACGCGCTTCCATGCCTGGAATGATGGATACAGTATTAAATCTTGGTTTAAATGATATAGTAGTTGAAGGATTAGCTAAACTTACTAATAACCCAAGGTTTGCTTATGACAGTTACAGAAGATTTGTAATGATGTTTTCTGATGTAGTAATAGGTCTGTCAAAATCAAAGTTTGAAAGAATACTTGATGAAATAAAAGAAGATAAAGGTGTAACTAATGATACCGATTTGTCAGCTGATGATATGAAATTCGTATTGAGGAAATTTAAAGATATGTACAAAAAGGAAATTGGCAAGGAATTTCCTCAAGACCCGAAAGAACAGTTATTTGAAGCAATAAAAGCAGTTTTCAGATCATGGAATAACGAGAGAGCTATATATTACAGGAGAATGAATGATATTCCTTCAAGCTGGGGAACAGCAGTGAATGTTCAAGAAATGGTATATGGTAACATGGGTGATGATTCAGGAACCGGCGTAGCATTTACAAGAAATCCTTCCACTGGCGAAAAGAAGCTTATGGGTGAATACTTAATGAATGCGCAAGGTGAAGATGTTGTTGCAGGTGTTAGAACTCCGTATCATATAGATCATCTTGAAGTAACGAACAAAGCTGTATATGATCAATTTATGGACCTTTCATCAAAACTTGAGAATCATTACCATGATATGCAAGATATTGAGTTTACAATTGAAAAAGGAAAGCTTTTCATATTACAGACAAGAAACGGAAAAAGAACAGCGCATGCCGCATTAAGAATAGCAGTTGACCTTGTTAAGGAAGGATTGCTAACAAAAGAAGAAGCATTAGTCAAGGTAGACCCGAAACAGCTTGATGCACTTTTACATCCTATGTTTGACACAAAAGCACTTAAAGCAGCAAAAGTAATTGGAACTGGGTTAGCAGCTTCCCCTGGTGCAGCAACAGGTATTGTAGTCTTCTCAGCAGAAGATGCAAAAGAAATGCACAAAAAAGGTGAGAAGATGGTTATACTTGTAAGGCTTGAAACTTCACCTGAGGATATTGAGGGAATGAACATATCACAAGGAATACTGACAGCACGAGGAGGTATGACAAGCCATGCTGCTGTTGTTGCAAGAGGTATGGGAAGATGCTGTGTGTCAGGATGTACTGAATTAAAAATAAATGAAGAAAAGAAAGAATTTTATCTGTCAGGAAAAACTTATAAAGAAGGCGATTGGATTTCTCTTGATGGAAGCACAGGAGTAATATATGGTGAAAAAATTGCAACAATGGATCCTGAAATGACCGGAGACTTTGCAACATTTATGAATTGGGCTGATGAAATAAGGACTTTAAAGGTCAGAACAAATGCAGATACTCCTGCAGATGCGAAACAGGCTGTTAAATTTGGTGCAGAAGGGATAGGGCTTTGTCGAACAGAGCATATGTTTTTTGAAGCGGACAGAATCCGTATTGTAAGACAGATGATTTTATCAGAGACAAAGGAGCAAAGAAAAGCAGCCCTTGATAAGATTTTACCTATGCAGCGTGGAGATTTTGAGAAAATATTCGAAGCAATGGAAGGAAGACCAGTAACCATAAGATTTTTAGATCCGCCACTTCATGAGTTCCTTCCTCAAGAGGAAAAGGAAATAAAGGAACTTGCTGGCGACTTGAAGGTTGATGTATCTGTTATTAAGACTAAGATTAGTGATTTGCATGAAGTAAATCCAATGATGGGCCACAGAGGATGCCGTCTGGCTGTTACTTATCCTGAGATAGCAATAATGCAGACTACTGCAGTTATAGAAGCTGCAATTAATGTCAATAAAAAGGGTATGAATGTAGAACCAGAAATAATGATTCCTATAGTTTCCGAATTGAAAGAGTTCATATTTGTAAAGAAACTAGTAGTAGATACAGCGAATAAAATTATAAAAGATGCAAAAGATAACTTGAAATATACAGTCGGAACAATGATTGAGATTCCAAGAGCTGCATTGCTTGCTGATGAAATTGCAAAAGAAGCTGAATTTTTCTCATTTGGTACAAATGACCTTACGCAGATGACTTTTGGTTATAGCAGGGATGATGCCGGTAAATTCCTTAATGCTTACTATTCACAACAGATTCTTGAATCGGATCCATTTGCAAGATTAGATCAAAAAGGGGTTGGAAAGCTTGTAAAGATGGCATCTGAATTAGGCAGATCTGCAAGAAGCAATTTAAAACTTGGTATATGTGGAGAGCATGGTGGCGATCCTTCAACAATTGAATTTTGTTACATAACAGGTTTAAATTATGTTTCATGTTCCCCCTACAGAGTTCCGATAGCTCGTCTGGCAGCTGCTCAAGCAGTTATAAATAACAGATAAGCTAAATAAGTTTTAAGTGTCAGTAAACAAAAAATAAATCAAGATAAAACTGCTGAAAATGCAGTTTTTCTTTTTTGATATAATATTTATTGTCTTAGATTATTTGCTTACTATTTCTTCACTGTGCTTATAGCAATTTTAAATTTAAGAAAATAGAAAAAAGTTATTGAAGTGTAATTGCATTTATGGTATATTGCATAAAGACTTTGCCGAATTGTGTAATGGTAGCACAATTGACTCTGGATCAGTTTGTGAGGGTTCGAATCCTTCTTCGGCAGCCAAAGGATGCAAAGGGGGAATGCATCCTTTTTTAATGAAATTTTTCTAGAAATACCAATTCGTCTGTAAGTTTTCTGCAGTATTCATAGAATACTCTATATTTTATAAGGTGTTTAAAAACCTTTTTTATACGTTTGATAAATTTCTCATGAATCAATATTTCTGGTATATCAGTAAATTGCAATGGGCATATGCTTTTTGCTCGGATGTCAAACTTGACTTCAAGATTGCCTTCATAGTCAGTATAAGGGAAAAGTGGAAATATCCTGCATGCTAAAGGGCGGTATAGCCTATTGCATTCTCCATTACAAATCAGCAGTTCAAAATAAGGATCTGTTTGTATGATTTTTTTATCAGTCTTGTTCTTTAGAAATTCAGATTCATTAGGAAAAAGATACATACCTTCAGAACCTTCTCTACAGCATTTTGCATTACATAGCTGACCGCAGTCAAAACGTAAAGGTGTTACTCTTTCTAGTGATTTATATGCATTTCTGTATATTTTGAAAATTTCTTTTTCTGTTCGAAACTCTTTCATAGAGCTCATTATAGCATAGAATTATTGTGTTGCTTTATATATTTACATATGTTATCATAATTATGTAAAGAAGCGAGATTTTAATGACCGGATTGTACATGGTACAATGATTTTTCTTAAAATTATTATACAGAAAGCTGGTAATTGAAAATGACTAAAAAAATATACCCTGATGAGTATTATAAAAAAAAGGCCATTAAATTAGTAGTCGCACACCTTAGTAGAAAACTTGAGGATGCTGATCACAGAGAAGCAGAGACTTTCGAAGAATGGATATCTAAAATGAATTCTCTTCTGGAAAAAGATGAATTTGTTTTAGCGGATTATGTTGAAATGAGAAAAGAGCTAAATAACCTTATCGACAGTATCTATAACATTGATCTTAGATATAAGGTAAGAGACTCATGGAGCAGTTATGGAAAAAGCCTTGATAAGAAGGCACCTGTAAAATGATTTTAGCAATAATTAGTTATTTGTCTTTAATAAGTAATAATAATGCAAATCTGTGAAAATCAATAAATTTATTGATTTTCACTTATCTTTTGGTATAGAATATAGTAAATTAGTTAAGGAACATAAGATAAAATCATGAAAAACATACTAAAGATACTCTTAATTCTACTTTTATTGATAATTCCTATTTCAGCATCTGCTCAACAGGATATATACGCTAATTGCGAGTCTGAAATTTTCGAAAGCAGTAAATACTTTAAACTGTCTTCGATAGCTTATGTCCATAAACTTACGTTGCAATGGAATGATACAGACAAAACCGCTATAGCATCATTTAACGGTAAAAAAATTGCATTTAATACGGTAAATGATATTGTATATATAGATAATGAAAAATACTATTTTGGCGACATATTGCTTTACAATGGATATACATACATACCAGAGGATTCTACAACATTATTTAATGATGGATATAGTGCTTATCTTTTAAACAATTCAAGTAATATAAAATATATCGAAGGAAAAATTACCAGGATAGATATAGACAATGAAACTCTCAAAATTACTAAACTTATGCAGTATGAAATCAATCAGTCAAAATATTTCTGTATTGATGAATTTGCTGAATTATATAATATTGTGCCAGTCAAAACTGCAGAAAATGATTATATTATGATAAGCAGTAACAATCATGAGATGTATTTCTATGTACAGACTGACTATATTGGTTATAACGGTTCTTATTTCACACCGGGTGATATAATTTTAAAAGATGGCAAGTTTTATGCTCCTGAAAGTGTTATACAGTATATGCTCGAAGTTTTTCTTCCGGATTTCAAGAACATCATAGATAATACATCAGATGATTCTGTTGCAATTACAGATAAATACACTAGTTATATATTTGATAATACAGATAAAAAATATGTAAGTTTGAAAGAAGTAAGCAGCATAAACGGGTATAAATATCAATGGTATTTTGTTAATAAATATGCCGAAGTTAAAATTGATACTATAACATACTATGTTTTAGTTCCGACTAATGTCATTATGAAAGATAATGAGATATTTAATGCATATGATATTAAAGAAGAAAACGATATAGTTTACATTGAATATGATGCTTTAAGTATTTTTGGACTAATTGAAAACAATGAGCAAAATTCTGTGCAGGAAGAATCATTAATGCCACAAGAAAGCATCGAAGAACAGTTAAATGAAGATAATGGATTATTGCAACAGTATATACCGATTAGACAGCTCGCTCAGAAGATAAATGGAGTAATTCAATGGGATTCAGCATCTTACAGCGCGATATTAACGCACAAAGATTTAAAATATGTATTTAATACAAAACAAATGAAAATTTATATTAATGACATTGAAATAACCGGATACGACTTTAAATTTGAAGAGGGAATAACACTTGTAAATACAAGTATAGAAGATTTAATTTACTCTTCAATTATTCTATCTGAAAAAACAGAAACATATGATTTACTGTTAGTTAAATCTCCAGCTATATCAGTAAAAACTCATTACTTGTTAAATTCGCCTCAAAGAATAGTTGTTGATTTGTTGAATGTTAATAAACTGAATATAGATACCACACAAGGAAATAATTATAGTTCAATAAGAATTTTGAATGATAATGAAATTAAAAGACTGGTATTTGATCTTTACAATAAATGTTCTTATGAGATCAAGAAATATGATGGTTATATCGAACTTAAAATATACAATCAGGAATCTTTGACACAGGAACCTGTAACTGAAAACCAGAATCATGATTCTGTACAATTACCTCAAAATAAAGTTAAAGTTGCTATATTTAATGACCAGATAAAAGTTATTACAGATGAATATGATGGCTATGAGATTAAAAGATTGTCTGATCCAAATAGATTAATTGTGTTTATACCAGAATCATTATGCGAATCAGCCATTATTAATCCAACTGAAGGATCAAGATATATAAAAGCAGTAAAAACTACATGTGATGATTCAGGTACTTATATATCTATTGAATTAATTAGTCAATGCAGATATGAGATATCAGAAAGAGACAAAACAGAATTCATAATTGATATATTTTCACAGAAGATTCTTAATATGTCATATTACAATTCTTCAAATAGGAAATATATACAGATTACAGGTTTAGCTTTAGCAGATCAGTATGGGAAAGTTAATTCTAATGTTAAAATAACTAATAATGATCTTATAACTGAAATTTCCTTTATTGATCCAACATATAGACTTACTTCAGGAGTTTTATATTTAAATGATGATTACATAGAAAAAATACAAATTAAAAGAAATGATGAGCAAGTCGTAATGGTTATATATGCAAAAAAACTATTGCAGTTGTACTTTAATTCTGCTCGTTCGACATATACCAATATAAACTTTCTACCGTTAGATGATACATATAGCGGATATGTTGTAATTGATGCAGGACATGGTGGTTATGACCCAGGAGCTGTTGCAGGTTCTATATATGAATCAACGATAAATTTATCAATAGCAAAAAAGGTTAAACAGCTTTTAGCTGATAAAAGCATTAATGTTTTCATGATAAGAGATACAGACGAGTATGTGGGTTTATATGAAAGAGCTCATATAGCTAATATCATAAAAGCATCTTTATTTGTAAGTATTCATTCAAACGCATTTGCTAATACCGGTTATAAAGGAATTATGACTCTAGTCTATCCTTCATATGAACAAAGTTCTAGCATGACTGGACGAATTCTCGGTACAAGAATACAGAATAATTTAATCGCAGAGACTCAAGGAATTGATAGAGGAGTTATTGACAGACCTAATTTAGTAGTGCTAAACTCTACAAAGATGCCTGCTGCTTTAGTTGAATGCGGATTTATGACTAATCCCGACGAACTTAAAGATCTGCAGACAGAAGAGTATCAGAATATCCTTGCTCAGGGCATAGTGAAGGGTATAATAGAGTCATTAAACAGTGATTAATATAGAGAGGCTTTATGGAATTCAATTATAACGATTCAGATAAAAAAAAGAAAGTAATTACTATAGCTCTTATTATGGTAATTGCATGCATAATAATTGCAGTTGTCATTTTTCTAATGACAAATAGTGATTTGTGGAATAGTCCAACAAATTCACTTTCTCCTGAGGTTCAGAACTCAGGCTCAATCGACACAACAAATTCATCAGTTCCAACTGAATCAAATAATGCAAGGCAGCCAAAGGAAATAAAAATTAAATATGAAAATGACGTTCTTATATTTGAAGGATTGACTAAGGAATGCGAATATAGTACTGTATTCGAAAATGATAAAGACTATATTTTTGATGAATATCGCAATCCAGATGATGCAAAGAAGACTTCGTGGTATGAGATAAATAATAAGACTACTATTTATTTCAGTATATTGCTTGATGAATATAATACATATCAATTTGAAGAAGATACCATTTTCCCGGACAATTCACTTATTCAAAAGATTGAGATAAAGAAAAACAGAGAGAATATGTCTCTTGATATTAAACTTATTACTGATAAATGTATTGCAATATCAAATATTGAAACTGCAACTTCAAATATTGCATATAGTCTTTCAGAAGTAAAAAATAGAGATTTTTTTAATTACTCAAACATAGATTCAAGGAAATTCTTTTTCATACCAGAATACCAGATATGTAAACAATCAGACAGCACAATTATTTATTTTGAAGATAATATCGATGATGGTTCAGAAGAATTATATACTATTAGATTTCCTGCGAAAGCATGGTCATCATTAAAAGGCCGGACAGTGACATATAATCTTGATGAAGAGATATTATTCATTAATGACGGTTATATTGACACTATGGAAGTTAAGAAAGAAGAAATTTCCGGAGTACTATATTACAGGGTAAGTTTTTTATTTCAAAAAGAGATAATAATATATCCAAATGCAAATACATTATTCTCAACATTAACTTTCTGTGACCCTAACATTGATAATGTTATATTTGTTGATGCTGGACATGGCGGACACGATCCTGGAGCTGAATCTAGAAATGGTGATAAAATCAATGAAGCAAATATTAATCTTGGCATATGTGAAAAGGTTGAACAGATTTTAATGGAAAAAGGGTACAATGTCTTCATGACAAGAAATGAGGACATATACTTGGGATTCGCGTTGGAAAGAGGTGACCTAGCAAATATCTATAATGCGAAATTATTTCTGTCTGTTCATGTGGATTCATATACTGAAGAATCTGCAAAAGGTATTATGACCATTTGGAGAGACGAACAGGATAAAGCTTTTGCTCAAATCATACAAAAAAATGTTGTGAAATCAGCTATTGCTTCAGATAGAGGATTATTTAATCAACAACTTGCTATTCATGCTCGTGCTGATTGCCCTGCAGCTACAGTTGAAGTAGGTTTTATTACGAATCCATCAGAAAGCGATAAATTGAAATCTGATGAATACCAGCAAAAGCTTGCTCAGGGAATAGCATTCGGAATAATTGAATATTTAAGTATAATGGATAACCCAGAATAGAATTTGCTTTTTAATTGTATCGTTAATATAAAGATGTTAGAATTGTATTTAGTTAACATTCATTTAACGTTGTTAAAATAAAATAGGAAGAGGATGTTTTATGAGAATCGATAAGAGACAGAATGACGAATTAAGACCGATATCCATACTTAGGGATGTAATGAAATATGCAGAAGGTTCAGCATATATTACATGCGGTAATACAAAGGTATTATGTACAGCTACAGTAAGTTTGGAATCACCGCCTTTCAGGGAATCGAAAGGCTGGGTAACTGCTGAATACAGCATGTTGCCCAGAGCAACTATGCAAAGGAATAAGAGAGACATATCTAGTCTGAAAAAAAATTCCAGAGCATCTGAAATAGAAAGGCTTATTGGAAGATCCTTACGTGCTTGTGTTGATTTAGACTCTTTTAATGATGCTACCATCATATTAGATTGTGATGTTATTCAAGCAGATGGAGGAACGAGGACTGCTAGTATAACAGCAGGATATATTGCTTTATATGATGCATTCGAGTGGATGATAAAAAACAGTTATCTTGAAACAAATCCAATAAAAAACCAAATAGCAGCAATTAGCGCAGGTATTGTGAACGGTGAAGTAATGGTTGATTTATGTTATGAAGAGGACAGTAATGCCCAGGTAGATCTGAATTTAATAATGGATATTAATGGAGGAATTGCAGAAATTCAAGCAACAGGTGAAAAAAATACCTTTAATAAAGATAAACTTGATGAAATAATAGGATTATCACAAAAAGCTATTTTTGAAGTCATGGAAATACAAAGAAAGTGTTTAGGTATATAATGAGTAAAAGAACTATTGTGATAGCAAGTAATAACAAAAATAAAATAAAAGAAATTAAAGCAATATTACCAGATTTTAAAGTATTGTCACTTGAAGATGCTGGAATTGAATCAAATCCAGAAGAGACTGAGATGACATTTGAAGGAAATGCATTATTAAAAGCAAAAGATGCTAAGAAACATACAGATTATATGGTTATTGCTGATGATTCCGGATTAGAAGTTATGTGTTTGAATAATCTTCCAGGAGTATATTCTAAAAGATTTTATACATATGAAGGCACTGAAAAAAATAAAAGGAATCTGACTTCATCTTCTATTGACAAACTAAACAATAAAAAATTACTTAGACTGATGTACAAAGTGAAACAAGAAAATCGTAATGCAAGATTTGTAAGTAAAATTGCATTAATTAAAGAGGATGATTCTTATGTTATATTTAGTGGTGAATGTAATGGGAGAATATTATTTGAACCGAAAGGTAGAAGAGGTTTCGGTTACGATCCAATCTTCATGCCAGATGAATCAAACATAACATTCGCAGAAATGAATGAGGAGCAGAAGAATAAGATAAGCCATAGAGCTGCGGCTTTAATGAAACTAAAGGAGTATTTGAATGACTGATTTTGTTCATCTTCACGTCCATACAGAATTCAGTCTTCTTGATGGATCGACTAAGATACCTGATATGGTCAATAAAGCCAAAGAAATGGGAATGAAAGCAGTTGCTATAACTGATCATGGAGTAATGTATGGTATATTGCAATTGTATAAAAGCTGTATAAGTGTTGGTATAAAACCTATTATAGGATGTGAAGTGTACACTGCACGCAGGAAAAGAACTGATAAGGTTCACGGACTGGATTCTACGCAGGGTCATCTTGTTCTTCTGGCTAAGAATAATGATGGTCTGCACAATATAATGAAGATTGTTTCACAGTCTTTTGAAGATGGATATTACTATAAACCAAGAGTAGACATAGAACTTTTAAGACAATACAGTGATGGAGTAATTGCTTTAAGCGCATGCTTGTCAGGAGAG
>JBAZFL010000017.1:0-16563 GCA_041653455.1 Clostridia bacterium | reverse complement strand
GATAAAGATGGAGACAGTGTAGTAACAGCAGCAGTATTCCCAGCACTTCAGGTTTTTGAAGACGAGTTTAAGAATACAGAAAAAGCATTTATATACAGTAAACTTATGGAACTTGTAAAGGAAGTTAATGCACAGGTTCCAACATACAAAGCAATTAAGAAACTTGTTGTTAGGGACACTGAATTCGTAAAAACGACCACAAGAAAAATAAAACGCTATGGGGAGAATCTCAAAGTGGATTAACATATCCAAACAGAGGGGGATAGACAAAAAAAGCATGTAAATCATGCTTTTTTGTTTATGCAAAATATTAAATTCATATATTCCATAATTCAACTTATGCTATAATATCATTATTATTACTTCGGAGGAATTTAATATATGAAACTTAATTACAAAAGGACGTTTCTAGTAGGGCTTGCTTTTTTATCGGTAAGCATGTTCTGGCAGATGTACGATTTCGTAATACCTCTGATACTTTTAAATAAGTTCGGTATTAGAGTGGATATCGCTAACTCTATTATGGCGCTGGATAATGTTTTAGGGTTATTCATGCTTCCGCTATTTGGTGTGTTAAGCGATAAAGTAAGCACGAAAATCGGTAGAAGAATGCCATTTATCCTTGCAGGCACAGCAGTTGCAGCAATATTTACTGTAGTTCTTCCAATAGCAGCTAATTCAAACAACCTAGTATTATTTATGATCTCTTTAGGGTTGGTTCTTATCGCTATGGCTACATATAGATCTCCTGCTGTCGCGCTTATGCCTGATGTTACTGCGAAACCTGTCAGATCTCAAGGTAATGCTGTTATTAATTTAATGGGTACTTTGGGTGGAACGATAGTATTAGCACTAAAAATGTTTATAAAACCAGGAGCAGATTGGGACTATACTACATTTTTTGTTACTGTTGCTTCTTTGATGGTAATTAGCGTATTAATTTTATTTGTTACAGTCAGAGAGAATAAGTATCGTAAAGAAATGGAAGATATTAATTATGGGGATCCTATAATTGAAGAAAGAAGTGATGAAATTACACAGCCAAAAGCAGAAAAGCTGCCTAAGGATGTTATGAAGAGTATGCTTTTCCTTCTTGGGTCAATATTCATGTGGGTATTTGGCTACAATGCGGTAACAACAGCTTTCTCGCAGTACATAGTTAATTATTTTGCTTTATCTGAAGGACTTGCTGCTGGATTTTTAATGGTAGCTACAATATCCGGTGTCTTAACCTTTATCCCAATTGCATATCTGACAGCAAGAATAGGACGAAAGAAGACGATTCTTGGAGCTTTGATTTTAGGTATGATATTCTTTGCTACAGCTGCAATGATAACCGATTTCTCTTTCTATACTAACTTTTTGTTCGTTGGAGTAGGTATTGTCGCAGGTACTATAACGGTTAATACATTACCGATGGTACTGGAAATGAGTAAAGGTGCTACAATAGGTAAATTCACTGGTTACTATTATACATGTACAATGAGTGCACAGATACTGACACCAATAATAATTGGCAGACTGTTCTTTAAGATTGGTTATCAAGTTTTATTTCCGTATGCTGTAGCTTTTCTTGTACTTTCATTTATAGCTATGCTTTTCGTAAAGCATGGCGATAGCAAGCCTATGGTAAAAAAGAAGAAATTAGAGACATTTGATGTGGAGGACTAATAATGGAATGGTTGATAGCGTTAGTAATGCTGATAATAATCTGGCTTCTGTTGATATGGCCTTCTGACTATATCAAAGAGGATAAGATAAAGCTGAGGAAGTATCTTTATGCTCATAGAGGTCTGCATGATATTGAAAAAGGCATACCAGAGAATTCGATAGCAGCTTTTAATGCAGCATGTGAAGCAGGTTATGGTATGGAACTGGATGTCCAGTTCTCAAAAGATCTGCAGATTGTAGTATTTCATGATGACCATCTTAAGAGGATGACTGGAGTCGATAAATATGTTAATGAACTGACTTATGAAGAACTTTCACAATTAACTCTAAAAGGTACACAAAACCATATACCATTGTTTACAGATGTTTTAGAAGCGGTTGACGGAAGAACTCCTATTGTTGTCGAACTCAAGAATTGCAAACTGCATGATAGGCTTGTTGTTGAGACAAATAAAATTCTAAGAAGTTACAAAGGTGATTACTGTGTCGAGTCCTTTAATCCTTTGATTGTCCGGAAATATGCAAAAACCAATCCCATGGTTTTAAGAGGCCTGTTAATGTCTAATCATGTTAAGTCGAAATCGATTAATATTGTTTTAGGTTTTATGATACAGGAAATGCTTTTAAATTTCATGGCACGCCCACAGTTTATTGCATGCGATCATAATGCATTAAGCATATGGGGATTAAATGTTGTAAGGTTTGTTTTCAAACCTGTAATGGCAACATGGACAATTCGTAGCGAAGAGGAATTTGAAAAGGTCAAGAAATTTGATATAGTCATATTTGAACACTTCTTACCAGATCCCTCAAGACCGGAACTTGCAAAGTAATCATATAGCAATTTTTAAACAGGATACAAGGTCATGCCTTGTGTCCTTTTTTAATAGGAAGATTACAATTGACAAAAGCTGTTTAATGAATATAATTAATGTAAAGCTATGAACTGAAGGAGTAGTGCATAAAGCCTCACAGAGAGAAAGCGGCAGCTGAGATGCTTTCAGGTTAATTATTCATGAAGGTCGTCGGGGAGCAAAACGTTAAGCAAGCGTTAATTGCTATTGAGAGTCCCGAAATATCGGGGAAATCAGGTGGTACCGCGGAAATAATCCTTTCGTCCTGAAATAAATTCAGAATGGGAGGATTTTATTATGGATACTTTTTTAATAGTCATTTCAATAATTGTATGCGTAATAGGAGCATTGGTCTCTTTTATGGCGAAATTTTTAGTTAAGAAAATGAAACTTGCCAATAAGCAGACAATAAAAGGTATTGATGACGAGAAGAATCTTGAATCACTTAAACAGCAGAAAGCTATAATGAAGGTTAAACTTATTGGAGCAGCTATATTCCTTCCTGGAATGATAACATTATACATAATATTAAAGATATAAGAGGGAAAAGAAATGAAAATTTTAGAAACAAAATATGATCCAAAAGCAATAGAGGACAGATTATACAGCATATGGGAGCAAAAGGGATACTTCAAAGCAAAAGCAGATAAGACAAAGAAACCCTTTACGGTTATGATGCCGCCTCCAAATATCACTGGCCAGTTGCATATGGGACATGCTATAGACAATACCATGCAGGATATCTTGGTAAGAATGAAGAGAATGCAAGGATATTCTGCTTTATGGCTTCCAGGTACAGATCATGCAAGTATTGCGACTGAAGCCAAAATTGTGGAGAGCATGCGAAAAGAGGGTATTAACAAGCATGATTTAGGTAGAGATGAATTCTTAAAAAGAGCTTGGGCATGGAGAGAAAAATATGGTACCAGAATTGTTGAACAGTTAAAAAAAATGGGTTCTTCATGTGACTGGAGCAGGGAAAGATTTACTATGGATGAGGGATTGTCAAAAGCTGTTGTTAAGGCCTTTATATATCTTTATAATAAGGGACTAATATACAGAGGCGAAAAGATAATCAACTGGTGCCCTGTATGTGGGACATCCATATCCAATGCTGAAGTGGAGTATGACGAAAAAGAAGGATCTCTTTGGTATATCAGATATCCTATTTGTAATGAAGAAGGATATGTTACAGTAGCAACAACACGTCCAGAAACAATGATCGGAGATACAGCTGTTGCAGTTAATCCTAATGATGAAAGATATAAACATCTTATTGGTAAATATGTATTATTACCTTTAGTTAATAAAGAGATACCGGTAATAGCAGATGAATATGTAGAAAAGGATTTCGGTACAGGTGTAGTGAAAATAACACCAGCTCATGACCCTAATGATTTCGAAGTAGGATTAAGGCATAATTTACCAATAATAAATGCTATGAACGATGATGCTACAATGAATGAGAATGCAGGGTATTATGCTAAACTTGACAGATATGAAGCAAGAAAAAGAATGGTTAATGATCTGGAGAAGCAAGGATTAATAGAAAAGATTGAAAAACATATCCATAATGTAGGTTCCTGTTACAGATGTGATTCTGTTGTTGAACCCAGAGTATCCACTCAATGGTTTGTAAGAATGGAACCTCTTGCAAAACCCGCAGTTGAAGTTGTAAATGAAGGGGATACTGAATTCGTACCATCCAGATTTTCTAAAATTTACCTTAACTGGATGGAAGACTGTCATGACTGGTGCATATCAAGACAGCTTTGGTGGGGACACAGAATACCTGCATATTACTGTGATGATTGCGGAGAGATTATGGTTTCAGAAATGATGCCAACATCCTGTTCCAACTGTAAAGGCATTAAGATCCATCAGGACGAGGATACGCTTGATACTTGGTTCAGTTCTGCTCTATGGCCATTTTCTACGTTAGGCTGGCCTGATAATACAGAAGATCTTGAATATTTTTATCCGACAAATGTTCTTGTAACTGGTTATGACATCATATTCTTCTGGGTTGCCAGAATGATCTTTTCCGGAGTTGAATATACAGGTAAGACTCCATTTTCTAAAGTACTTATTCATGGTCTTGTACGTGATGAACTTGGAAGAAAGATGTCCAAATCTTTAGGTAATGGAGTAGATCCTTTGGATATCATTTCGCAATATGGAACAGATGCATTGAGATTCTCTCTTATCACAGGTAATTCACCAGGAAATGATTTGAGATTTTCCGAGACAAAGGTAGAAGCAGGCAGGAATTTCGCTAATAAAATATGGAACGCGACCAGATTTGTGTTAATGAACTTTGATGATTCACCTGATTTTTCAGATATCGATAGGAATAACTATGAGAACCCTGAAAAATGGATTTTATCAAGACTTAATCTCGTTATTAAAGAAGTAACTGATAATATGGAGAGATTCGAGCTTGGGATAGCACTTCAAAAGATCTATGATTTCATATGGGACGAGTTCTGTGACTGGTATATCGAGCTTGTTAAACCGAAACTTTACGACAAATTAAATCCCAAGAGAAAAGAAGCATTGTATGTATTGAATTATACTTTAACCAATGCAATGAAGCTTCTTCATCCATTTATGCCTTTTATATCTGAAGAGATATACCAAAGTCTTGCAGATGCTGATGAATCAATAATGATATCCAGCTGGCCGATTGCAGATACTAGTAATGATTATACAGAATATGCCAAAGATATGGATATAATAATGGATTCAATTAAAAGCATAAGAAATAAGAGGGCTGAACTGAATATAGATGTAAAAATGAAATCTAATATTTTCTTTGTATCTGATGATGAGCATTTGCGAAATACAATAGAGCAAGGTGAACAGTATTTTATTAAACTTGCTTCTGCAAAATCAATTTCTGTGTTTAAAGATGAATCAACGATTAATGCTAACTCCATATCAATTATACTTCCAGGTTTTAAGATATTCATGCCTTTTAAGGAACTTGTAAATATTGATGAGGAAATCGCAAGGCTGGAAAAGGAATACGAAAAGGCTATAGCGGAAATGCAAAGAGCAAAAAGCAAATTGGAAAATGAAGCATTTGTCTCAAAGGCACCAATAAACCTTGTAGATTCTGAAAAGCAGAAACTGAAAAAGTTTGAAGATTTGGCACAGGATATAAAACAGAGTTTGGAGAATCTCAGATGCATGTAATAGATGCTCATTGCGATACATTGTTGGCAATGTGTGAAAGCAAGAAGGATATGCAGTTTACATACGAGAAAGCAAGCACACTCGGTATGCATTATTTGCAGTTTTTTGCACTGTTTTGTCCTCCGTCACTATTATCAGTACAAGACGGAATGGCAAAGTCAGAAAACCATCTTTCTAGGATGATGAGTTTTTACGAGACAATGATATGTGAGTATAAATATAGTAAGGTATTGTATAAAGAAGATATAACAGCTTTTGATGAAAAGAAGGATAACGCAATTCCTTCTTTTTTTTCTTTATTATCTATGGAAGGTATATATCTTGCAAAAAACGATATTTCATACATTAATTACTTGTATGAAAGAGGAGTAAGATGTCTTTCTTTCACATGGAACCCCTCAAATGAATTTGCGCAGGGTATAAATGGAGAAAACAGCAAAGGACTCAGTAATTTAGGAGTGAAAGCAGTATTAAGATGTAATGAACTGGGTATTCTTGTTGATGTTTCCCATGCAAATGACAGAACATTTAATGATATAGCATGTATATCAACAAAACCATTTGTAGCAACTCATTCTAACAGCAGATATATCTGTGCACATAAAAGAAATCTTGATAACAGCATGCTTAAAACAATTGCTAAAGCTAATGGGCTTACAGGTATAAATTATTTTGGTGATTTTTTGATTGAAAAAGAAAAGAATGCAGTTGCAGGTGTGGATGATATAATTAGACATATTGAGTATATTGCAGCTTTAATAGGAACAAAGCACATAGGGCTTGGATCGGATTTTGACGGTATTGAGAAAGCTGCGATAAAAGATGTGACAAAGGTTGGAGATATTATTAATGCTCTTCTAAAACTTAATTATAGCGAAGATGCAGTTAGAAATATCTGTTCGGGCAATATGATACGTATACTAAAGGAGGTGTTGAATAATGGAGAAGCTTACTCCGATAGAATTTAAGGAAAATAAACTCATATTGATGGACCAAAGGAAATTGTTTGAAACAGAAGAATATTTCGCATGTAGCTCTATTGAAGACGTTCATTTTTCTATTAAGGACATGGTAGTAAGAGGAGCTCCTGCTATAGGAGTGTCTGCTGGTTATGGAATGTATATAAAAGCTTTGTCGTTTCACTCAGAAGATATAGATACCTTTAAAATAGAAATGAGAAAAGCTGCTGAATATCTTAACTCTGCCAGACCAACTGCAGTTAACCTTTCATATGCTACAGGTAGAATGCTTTCAGTTGTTGATGAGAACTTAGATGGTATCGAATCAATTAAGAATGCTTTATATAATGAAGCTGTCGCTATTCATAATGAGGATATTCAATCAAACAGAAAGATCGGAGAGAATATGCTTTCACTTCTTCAAAAAGCAAAAAGCGTTCTTACTGTTTGTAATGCGGGTATTCTTGCTACCACAGCATATGGTACAGCTACTTCTGCTATGTATTTAGCTAAAGAACAAGGGAAAGAACTATCTGTGTATGCATGTGAGACACGTCCAAGGCTTCAAGGATCCAGACTCACATCTTATGAGCTAAGTAAAAATGGTATTGATGTAACAGTGATAACTGATGGAATGGTTGCGCATCTAATGAGCAAAAAGATGGTAGATGCTGTTATTGCAGGATGTGACAGAGTTGCATCAAATGGAGATACAGCTAACAAGATCGGAACAAAAAATATATCTATTATTGCAAAAAGATATGGAATCCCAATGTATATCGCATGTCCGACATCAACAATAGATATTAATATAGAAGACGGTTCAGAGATTGTAATTGAGGAAAGAGATCCTATTGAAGTTACTCATATAAATGGAGTCAGAATAGTTCCTCCAGGAGTAAAAGTTTTCAATCCTTCTTTTGATGTTACTGATCATGATGATATAACAGCTATCGTTACAGAAAAGGGAATTGCTTATCCTCCATATGATGTAACACTCAAAGTGTTTTAAATGATATTTTATGTATATTGCATATACTATTTTGATTCAACTATTAACTTTTTGTGAACTTTATATTTTGATGTTGAATCTGCTCATAAGCTCTGCTATAGTAAAGCCGTTGCAGTCAAGAAAGGCTGCATTATGTCAGTAATATGGCATAAGGAGGATATACTATGACAGGGTATAACTGGGAAAAAATAATTAAGGATTTCGAAGTTAATTCCAACATTTATGATTCAATTAAAGATAAGACAGATGAATTTATAAGCTCATATCATGACAGTATTGACTGGAAAGCCGGATGGGGTCATGATTTCCATTGCGATTATTGCTCAGGAGCATTAAAATTCGATTTAAAACTAAGAGGACAATATACATGCAGTATATGCGGTAAAGAAAATAAAGGCGAAAGAAAAGACTGGGCTTGGACAACATCCTATCGGAGTACAAGCTGTGCTTATGTTAAATATGCAGGTATTCTTTACAGTATAACTAAGCAACCGAAATATATAGAATATATAAGGAAAGTTATGAACTTCCTTACAGATAACTATGATAAATTTGAGTCTTTTGCGCCTAATCTTAGATTCTTAGGAAGATATACCGGTACAGGCTTATCTGATGCTGCAAATACTATGTCTCTTCTTTATGGCATTGATGCAGCTCAGGACCACTTAACTAAAGCCGAGCTGGATAAATGGCACAAGGGATTTTTCACTCCTCAAGCCGATATGTTCGATTTTTTTGCTAATAAGATATATAACATACCTCTTTGGCAAAAAGTCAGTGAAGCCAATATAGGAGTGTTCTTTAAGGATGAAGCTATAATTAAGAGAGCATTTTATTCTAAGTTTGGAATAATGGATCAACTTAGAAGAGGTGTGACTGAAGACGGTATGTGGTTTGAGACAAGTACAGGTTATCATTTCTTTGGATTGGCAGCTACAGCGGAGCTATTATTGTTGTGCCACAGAAACGAAGTGTTGTGTATACCTGAACATGATGAGCTTATGAAGATAATTGAAAGCCAATTTATGTTCCCACTCAAAATCATGTTTAAAAACGGCTGTATCGCTAATCCTTGTGACAGTGGATTGGATATGGATATATTCAAATATCATGGAGCATATGTAAGAGCCTGTGCACTATTTGACAACCCATACTTTAAACAGGTACTCGGATATATTAAGCATAAGCAGAATGTTCCAAGAACACTAGATGAGATTCTGTATGGAATTGAATATGATGAATGTGATCATCTGCCTAATTTCGGTTCGAATAATTTTGAAGATTCTTATTGTGCAATACTAAAAAATGATATAACGGAGCTATACCTCAAGACCGGTATAAAGACTATATGCCACAGCCATCCTGACGTTATGACAATGGAAATGGCATTTTATGGAGATCTTGTTTCTAAGGATATCGGTTCTGCAGGATATAGCTCTGTAATATTTTACGAGTGGCAGCATAAAACAATAGCTCATAATACGATTGTTATAAATCAGATTGATCAGACATATACTCCTGTCGGAGAAGGAATATGGCCTGAAGGTATAATTGAGTATTATGATGATAATCATATAAAGGCGAAATCCAAGAATGTATATGAGTGTGTCGATTACACTCGTGACATGAGAATTGAAAGCAATAAAGTATATGATGAATTTAGTATTAAAGCAGTGGAAGATCTGGAGCTGGATTATGTATTCTACTGTAAAGGAAAATGCATTATTGATGACCAATACGAAAACATTGAGAAGATAGGAAACAGTGAGGGATACCAGCACCTGTTTGATATAAAGAAAATAAACAACTCAGAAACTGTTACAGTAAGATTCGATATTGAAGACAAGGTAGTAAGTGTTACCATTGAGCCTGAAGAAGGATCTGTAATCTTTGTTGTAAATAGTTATGTAAACAACTTTAATGATACGAGACATGGGATAATTGTCAGAAGAAAAGGTGATGAAAAAACATTCAGGGTAACATATGAATGCGTCATGAAATAATACGAAATGCAAACTAATGACCATTACACAATAAAAGAAAGTATGTGTGATTGCTTCAGAAGATTAAAGCTTCAGTATATGTTTATGATGATGCAGGATGCGGCATATAAGGATCTTGAATCATATGGTTTCGGGCGAAAAAGCCTTCTTGATAAAGATATAGCATTTCTTCTTAGAAGATCAGTTGCGCATGTTATAAAACCCACTTATGCTGATGAAGAGATAATTGTCGGTACCTCGCAGGTCGCTCAGAGTGGAATGACTTACACTAGAGATTACATTTTCACATGCAATAATGAAGTTCGTGTCAAAGCTACATCTCAATGGTTTTTATGCAGGATATCAGATAAAACGCTTCTTCGTCCTATTCTGATTACAAAATCATATAAAGAAGATGCGGTTGACATAAATATAGGAAGCAAACCTGAAACGGATCTTTATTCTTTTGAACAGTATGATACTGTTAAAGCAGGATATAGTTCAGTAGATGGAAATATGCACGTAAATAATACAGAATATATTTCTTGGGTATGTAATGCTCCTAATGTTTTCGAGTACCTTAAAAGAGGTTCTTATAAGTTTGACATATATTTTAAGAGGGAAGTAATACCTGCAGATACAGTAGTGCTTAAGCAGAAGGATGATCTAATTTGCGGTATTTCGAAAGATAATATTAGTTTCATCGCTCAATTCAAGTAAAGAATATCGACAGCTGCTACCCGGTAAAACGGGTATTTTTTTATTTAAAACATGAACATATGTTCCTTTTCTATGCATGAAAGTTTAAATATCAATATAATTAATAAGTGTATTAAAATTATTAATATTATTATTGACATATCAAAAATAAACTTGTATTATGTAATTATGATATTAAAGAAGAATAAATGTTTATTCGATTTAGGAATAGGAGGATAAAAATATGAAAAATTTCGTACCATCACAATGTCCCATATGCGAAGGAGAACTGATAATAACTGATATGGTTTGTAAAAACTGTAAAACCCATATCAGTGGCGAATTTTACACAACGAAACTAGCAAAACTAGATCCAAACCAGCTGGAATTTGTAGAAGCTTTTATTAAGTGCAGAGGCAGTATTAAGGAAATGGAAAAAGAATTAAAAATTTCATATCCTACTGTCAAATCCCGTCTGGAAATTGTAGCTAAGACAATGGGATACAATGATGAGAAACAGGAAGATGACACCAGGATGAAAGTGCTTGACAGCATTGAGAAGGGTGAGATGACAGTTGAAGAAGCTTTAAAAATACTTAAGTAGGAGAGAAAAATGAATAAGTCTAAGGAAATAGAAATGATATTGAAACTTCTTGAAGAAAAGAAAATTACTTCAGAAGAAGCAAAAATGCTTATTGATGCGCTAAATGATACGAAAACAGAGTCTGAGCAGAATGATGATTATTATGAATCAAAGGATTTTCAAGACTCGATTAATGAAGAAAATACAGAAAAGTTTGACGGATTTGATGATTTTCGGAAGAAATATTCAAATTTTGGGAAAGATTTTAAAGATGTTATTTTTGATAAGCTTTCAGATATTAAAAGTGATGTATTTGATTCATTAGCTTTTGATATTCCAAGTAATGCTGACTTGAACGGTTTTGAATCCAAAAATATTGAATTTGAATTGGACAACAAAGCATCATTTAAAATAGAAGGTACTAATTGCTCAGTCGGTATAAAACGTGCATCTGGAGATAAAACTGTACTAACTATTTCAGTAAAGCCAAGAGATTTCGAGAGGATAAACGAAATAGTCGAGATTCAGTATTCAAAAGACAATCTTGATTTATCTATAGATGATATGTATAAAGAAAAAGTTATTATATCATTACAACTTCCTGATAAGGTTTTTTCAAATCTTAAGGTAGAAACAACCAATGGGCCTATAAGCATTATGGATGCAAGTTGTGAACAGATAATACTCGAAGGAACAAATGGTTCTGTAAGTGTTAGAAGGTGCATAGGAAAGGTATTAAAAGCTGAGACAAGTAACGGTTCTGTTCGTTTAGAACAGAATAATTTTGATGAATCAATTATTGTTGAGTCATCAAATGGTTCAGTACAGACAAATATGGACTACTCGAAACTTATTGATATGGAAACAACAAACGGATCGATTAAATTCAATAGCAGTTCAGCAAGAAGTTTTAAAGCTGAAACAACAAATGGTGCAATATTATTTGACAGGCTTTTCCCATATCAGTCTGAAGGCAAATTTCTAATGATGGGAGAAACAACCAATGGTTCTGTAACTGTTTACATCAATCGCGATTTCGGTTCTGTTTTTGAATGTTCAGCTGGAAGACATGGAAATATACGTCTTGGAAGGAATTTTAATATGCAGTCTATGCAACGAAATTCGTTAGGAAGAATAAGTTATGCAAAAGGTGAAAGCAGATTTGCGTATAAATCGGATATTGTAGCAGCAGTAGAGACAGAAACAAGCAATGGTACAATAACCATGGAATTTGTGTGATTAAAAAATGAAAAAAATGCTATATATTAGATTTTATTATCCGGATTATTTATCTGAAAATCTGGATCCGAATATGATATCAGTTAAGACTTCATATAAGGAACCTGTATCAATTGTAATTCCTAATAATCAGTTTTATTCGAGATATTTAAAGTAATCTAATAAATTAAAATAAAAAAATAATATATTTATAAAAAAAATCTTGCAAATTATAAGTTATTTATATAAAATACAATTCACGACTTTAAAAAATACAAATCGAGGACAAAATGAATAATGAAATGTCTTCAAAAAAGCAGAAGACAAAAGCTAAAGATGTCATCAAAATGATGACAAAAATATACAAAGAAACATCAGAACATAAAAAATGGGCTATTGGAAGATGGTTTGGCGGCATAGCATCTGGAATACTATCAGTATTTGATTTTTATTTTATCGGTTCTGCTCTTGATGTAGCTTTATCAGGCGAATACGAAAGACTTTTATCTTTTATATATGCTTTGATAGCGATATTCCTTGTAAGGATTCTGTTGCAGTTTACAAATCCTCTGATTGACTCGCAATATGAATTAAGAACATACAGGACCCTCTCAATGAATGCATACAATAAGATCGATAAGCTTGAGATGGGTTATTACGAAAATGTACATACCGCTGATACAATAAGTACTCTAATAGATGATATTGAAAAGATTAAAACATTCATGGGTAATACTATAGCAGGTTTTCTGTCATGGAATCCGATCACACTGATATTATCTACAATAATACTCTGCAGCATAAACTGGAAACTCACATTATTTTCATTAGTTGTTGTTCCAGTTGTAATGTTTATACTGAATAAAGTTTCTGAACCTTTAAAAGATGCGAAAAACAATATACAGGAACATACAGCAGTCTTGAATGCTTATCTTAGGGACTTTATTGAAGGAAATGATATTTATAAAGCATTTAATATGCACAAGTCACATACAGCTAAATTTGAAGAGACATGTCAGAACATAGCTAATGAATCATATAAAAGCAGCCTCGTAATGACAAAAAACAGAGCTCTTCAGATTTTAATGATGGTAATACCCCAGGGAATCTGTATGTTTGCTTCAATATATTTTATAGCCAGAAATGAACTGACAATAGGACAGTATGTAATATTCAGCAATATGCTCTGGCCATTGATACATACAGTAAGGACGACAGGACAAGGATGGGCGGAAATGATAGGTTACTCAGGAACTGCAGAAAGATATTTCAAGTTCCTTTCATACAAAGAAGAGAGAACAGATGGTGAGGATTTTGGAACTGATGACTCAGACATAATAGTGGAGTTTAAGAATGTCAGCTTTTCATATCATGAAGATATACCTCTTCTCAAGAATGTCAGTTTCAGACTTAACAAGAACTCCAGACTTGCGTTATGCGGAGTGAGCGGAAGCGGTAAAAGTACAATTTTCAAGCTTATATGCGGTTATTACGAAAATTTTACAGGTGATATTCATGTGTTCGGACATGATATACGAAAATGGAACTTAGTTGCTTTGAGGAAATATATGACATGTGTTACCCAGGATGTTTTCCTATTTGATGACAGTATTATAAATAACATTAAAATGGGAAATTTGGATGCAACTGATGAAATGATAGAAGACGCATCAAAAAAGGCATATATTGACCAGTTTATTAAAGATGTAGGGGAAAGAGGAGCAAAGGTATCAGGAGGTCAAAGACAGAGAATAGCTGTTGCAAGAGCTCTTCTTAAGGATGCACCTCTTATTATGCTTGATGAGCCTACAAGCGCACTGGATACAAAATCTGAGTTTTATGTTCAGAAATCTATAGAAAACTTAAAAAAAGGAAGATCCGTCCTTATTATTGCCCATAGACTAACTACCATAATTGATTCTGATCTGATAGTGTTGCTTGAAGACGGTATGATTACTGAACAGGGAACTCATGATCAGCTTATAAAGAATAATCAAAGATATTCGGAATTGTACAAGAGACAATTAGTTGAGCAGGAGGCACAAAATGATTAATGATATGAGATTCATACTCAATTTGATGGGCAAGAACAAGAAAAGATATTTTGTACTGCTTCCATTGTGGTGTATAATTGGTAGTTTCGTGGACATTTCGTTGTCGTATGCTCTTAAGCTTTTAACTGATTTCTTTATATATAAAGACAACAACAATATTATTTTGCTTGGGCTGATTTTTGCAGTGACAATACTCACAAGCATATTCTTTTGCGTTTTCTTTCATCTTCATAATAAAGTTAAAGAAGATATATTAAGAGATATAAGGATAAAGACATTCAAGGAGGTTCAGAAGCTTCCTTCATCATACTTTAAGAATACGCATAGTGGAGATATCGTTTCAAGATTTAATGCAGATGCTCAAAGTGTGGTAACTGTATTCGGTGAATTCGAAAATATTGCTGAATCTATTATCGCAATGGTATTAAGAATTCCTTTTGTGCTTTTACTCGATTTTAGATTTGGAGCTATACTTTTAGGATTTTCTGCCATTACCGGAGTTATGAATGCTTTATTTATAAAACCATTAAGAGAGAAACACAAAGCAATACTGGAAAAGAAAGCGGCTTTAAGCAAAGAAGCTTCAGAAGCAGTTACGGGATTTACAGCAGTAAGAATGTTTTCTTTAAGCAGTTATCTTAGAACTAAATTTCAAAAGAATGTTCAGGATAATTTTGATAGCGGATGGAAAGCAGCAAAAACTTATACTCTGCAAAGAGGATTAAATGGTATAATATGGAATTCAGCAAACATACTCACTACTATATTAGGCTGTATATTTGTAATTAAAGGTACATTGGAAGCTGGTAATTATATGGCGATTTCCACAAGTAATGGAGTTGGATGGTCTGTATCAACTTTAATTTCCGCGTTACCCAATCTTCAGAAAGCATTTGCTGGTTCGAACAGGTTAAAACAGCTTTATGATGAAAAAAAGGAACCAGATTTATATGAAATTGATGGTACTGGATCAGATATGGGATTGGAATTATCGAAGGTGGATTTTGCTTATGAAGCAAACGGGAATTCTGAAGGTAATAATTCAAACCAATTCAGAATATCCGGCTTAAGTTTGAGTATTGAAAAAGGGAAGACATTAGCATTAGTTGGAGATAGCGGAGGCGGTAAAAGTACAATCGCTAAACTGCTATTGGGGTTATTTCAAATAGATAATGGAAATATACTTATTAATGGAAGAGCATATAGGGATTATTCTCTGGAACAGCTCAGAGATGAGATGGGATATGTGCCTCAGGATGCATACATATTTAACGGCACAATAAAAGAGAACATCAAATATGGTAATATAAACGCTTCAGAAGAAGACATTATAAATGCAGCGGCTTTAGCAAATGCACATGATTTCATTATTGCTCAGCCAAATGGATATGAGACCTATGTTGGTGAGAGGGGAATAAGATTATCAGGCGGACAGAGACAAAGGATAGCTATCGCAAGAGCGATAATAAAGAATCCATCTATACTTCTTCTTGATGAAGCTACTTCATCACTTGACAGCGAATCAGAAAAAATGATACAGGATGCATTGGACAGATTCATGAAAAATAAGACATCCGTTGTAATAGCTCATAGGCTTTCCACAATTATGAATGCAGACAGAATCTGTTACATCAAAGATGGTAATGTAGCTGAGGAAGGAACGCATATAGAATTATTAGCAAAAAAAGGACTCTATCATGATTTATATTACAGGGAATTTGCAAATGAAACTATTTAATAGTTACAGATAACGATATCCTGTCAGCTTGCTCTTTGGTAAGAGTTGATGAAGGATGAGCATAATATGCAGGATAATATGCGATAGTATATGATGCTTCATTGAAAGTCGTATCCAGTAAGCTTTGGTTATCACGAGTGCCTGTTATGTAGTATTTCAAAGTGTCATTACTTTTTGCTCCCGTCATGTCCTTAATGTTAAATGAGTATCTGAAGTCCAAATCATGCTGTGTTATATTAAAACTTTTCCATGAATTACTATTTATTGAGTAGTAAAAAGTAATATTCTTCATTGGAAAACGGCCATATCCACCATAGTAGTTTGTATTTTCAGTGTCTGATGATACGTATGCCGTTATTGAAAAAACATTAGTTTCAGTATTAAAATCAGCATAACTGAAAACATCCAAGTCTGATCCATTTCTCCATCTTGCAACATCTGTGAATAAATCAAAGAATTGATAATGAAGGTTGCGTTCAGCATTAATTCTTCCAATGTGAAGATGTGAATCATATTTTTTATATTCATCAATTATTGCTATAGGTATACATGAGTAGACATAATCTCCAACATCAATACCATCTATAGGGATAAT
>JBAZFL010000016.1:0-17033 GCA_041653455.1 Clostridia bacterium | reverse complement strand
TTTCTTACTAAGGAGACATGATTAAATGAAAATGAACTAACAGAAGTATTTCCGGTTCTATAATTTGCTTGAGTAACCCCTCCGCTTACAACCTTAAATTCAAATCGCCAATAAGAAATATAATCAGTATATCTAAAGTACCAATAATTATTAGCATCAACATATTGCCCACATATTCCCAAATTTCCAGTGCCACCAAAATATATCCACGCATCAATCGTAAACGGCGCAGCCGCAAAGTACCAATCGGCATGATCGGGGGTAGTTAAATAATCACCCGTTCCGTCAAAAAGAACCGCAGCAGAACCGAATTTTTTATAAGCCGTGTCAAGTTGTGCATTTCCTACGGCTGTTATGGCTTTTGCCGCACCAACTGTTTCGCTGTCTGTAATGGTAGTAGAAGCATCTGCGCCATCACCGTGAAGCATTAAGACAGTATAAGTATCAATCCCACCGCCGATATGACAAACATTATCTGCATCCGTTTTCGTGTTCTGCATGGCATCGGTGAAATTTTTTGGATTAGTGGCTGTCCCATCGTCAGCAACTACAGCGGTAGAAGAAATAAACGCACCGCATTTCATTTCTGAACCGCCCCAAATACAAGAATCAACTCCATTGGCGTAAATTAATTGTCCATCGGGAGCGTTACAAAAATATCCCCTTCCCGCTCCGGCTGAATCAGTCCAAACGGCAGTATCGGAAAAATCTCCGGCAGAAGGAATCGCTGTAGTGTTTTGTAAAATTTGCGAAGCAGTTAAACCCGTATTGTAGGCTTGAACTAATAAATGACTTTCGGCAGGTTGAACCTTTCTAAAATGATAAGCGTTCCTTGTTTTTAAATACGTTGATAGGGCAGTTGTGTTTATTTTTGTATTTCCTGAAATACTCTTGGGATGCGTATCGGTGTAACGCATATTGGTAAGCGTTTGAAAATTAGACCCTATAGTTGCAGGGTCGGCAGTCATTAACTTACCAGTGAGAGGAATGGTCTTGTATTTCTTTTGGGTATCTGCCATTAGCGATAACTCCTTATGCCGCAAACGCTAAAGATGGTTGAAAGGGTTTTGATAGCTTGTTACCTTTTGATTGATTATCGAAGGCGAACATTGGTTGAAGATTTGACAACGACCAACATCTTTTAAAATCTAAGTCATTAATGTTTTTAAAATTAAAAACAGATACGGGAATTTTATGGTCTACGTGCCAAACTTTTCCGTAATTTTCCCATGTCATTCCATTTTGAAATTTCTTTTCTAAGTGATTTTTGAGTTGATCTAAAGTATAACCAACTATTTCTTCCCAATGTTTTCCGTATTTTTTACCGTGTAGTGATTTATAAATATTTCTAGATATACAAGTTCTTATTCTTCCTTCTGGTGTATAATATCTAAGTTTTGCGTGTTTTAATGATAAAGCTCTTACCTTTTCTGGATTATTTAAATACCAATTCTTACTTCTTTGTTTTGCCTTTTCTCTATATTCTTGGTCATTTCTCCATTTTTCTCGTGATGTGTTTTGTAATCTTGTTTTATGCCGTATCCTATATCTGCGATTATTTTCCAATCTGTGTAATCTTGCACATTCTGGACATAGAATATGCCTTTTGGGAATTTCAGCACCACACTCACAAGTTTTAACGATAACTTTTGCTTTCATATGATTTTTTAATAAAATTTATCCTCATTGACGGTTGATTCAATGATTTATGTTCAACTTTAGCTGCCATCCGAACCTGAGAATCCCAATACATATAGTATTTGTGTCCAAAATCAGGCGATTCATCTCTCATCTTATATAGCCATGCCGCATACTTGATAATTGCTGGTTCATATTGGCGGTCAAACCTGTAAGTTCTGTAAGGCGAATAAACAGGGTCAGGTTTTTGAACGTATTTAATTGTAACCGTGTAAGCTGCTGTAGAGGGAGGCGGGTCTAAGACTAATTGTTTTCTTCCCTGTGGGACAATTATATAAGCATCGGACGAATCCCAATCATTATCAGTTCCACCAAATAATGTTGTAACCAAAGCGGAGGTAGATGTAACCGCAATAACAACACCGTCACTTCCGTCCGTTGTATTGTGAATATCGTCACCGACTTTTACATTGGTAAATGGTGCAGAGGAATCGGTACAGGTACATTCCCCGTTCGTAGAAGCACCGTCACTTGTAACGCTTCCCGTTATTCTGTCGGTCAAAGTCGATTTGTCTATAATAGAAAAATTGGAAGGTATGGTTACGGACGTAGTGTTATTAGAGTAGGTAACTGATTCGTAATCCCTGAAGGGAATAAAATAGTCGTTAGACCCGTCATTGAATTTAACTGTATAACGATTTTTGTCGTCTCTTAGATATAAAGACAGAAAGTCGGCATTGAGGTCATAATTAGTCTGGTCAGCTACAGTAGTAATTTCCTGTGAAGCGGTAAGAACTCTTGTACGCCTTACAAATTCACACGCTGCCTCATAAAGATAATCATACGAAACTCTCGATTCCAAAAAAGATGAACTGGAAACTGTTTCGTTTAGTAATGCCGCAAGTCCGTTAGTTAAAGACTTTCCGTCCATTTTAACTCCTAATCACGCCGCAAATGTTCTACGTTGCTATGTTCAGACAAAGCCTTTCCGATTATCTTCCAGACCTTCGCCGCGCCGTCCCTTGTAACTTTCCCTTTGGTCACTCTGACGTTACAGGCCTGTGCCAGCTTCAAAGCATCGCCCTTGACTTCAATGGTCGGCTCGGTCATGCGTTTCATTTCTTCTCTGGGGTCTGCTAATCCCTTCTTCATGTCGGAGCGTGAAAACATTGCTTCACGGATTTTCTCGCCCAACTCTTCGTACACGCCGGCAACCCTGTCTTTCTGTTTTCCCCGAAGCTCAACGCATGACCTGTCGAGTTCTTTCATTTTCTCTTTCTTCTGAAAGAGTCTTTCCTGTGTAATGGCTACTTCTGATTTCGGTATTCGGTCGAATTTCAGGTCTGTTTCCATTCGGCTTATTTCATTGGTCAGTTCGTCTTTTAAGTGGTCAAAGTACCAAGACGGGTACTGCGATTTGATTTTCCCCTTGTCCGTTAAATCCACACTGCCGAATATCTGAAACTCTGCCTTGTCTGTTTTTTCTACTTCCCTTACTGGTTCCATTTTAATCTCCTATGTTTTAGGTTGTTGTTTTGTTCCGTAGCCGTAAAGTAATCCGTCTCTCGTTTTGAGAATCGTGCTTGCAGTTCCGTGAACTGTAACCGTGATTCCCCTTCCCATCGCTTGACCTATCCAAAACTCAACTCCTGCTTTCTGGTAGGCGTATTCTGAACCCTTCAACATATTAATCCCGTAAAGGACTATTTCTGTGAAACCTGTGTAGATAGCGAGTGCAATGGCGTAATCAACTGTGTTTGAAAAATAATCCGTCTTAAAAAAGCTGATTATTTCATCAATGGGATAGGTCTTTAAATCAACGTAAGGCGTTCCACATGAAACCGCTTTCTCTCTTGATTTTATCGCCCCCTGTCTTTCCAACTCTCCCCAACGCCCATCTTCATAGACGTTCATGTCAATGACTAAATCTACATCTCGTTTCAGGTTGATGAGGGTCACGCCCCACGTAAGTTCATTACGTGGAGCGTTCTCCCATCCTGTTCCCCTACCGATGATATTGACTTTCATTAAGTCGTAGTATCAGCAATCGGGTAATCAAAGTTTACATTAGCCGCTGTCAGATGATTCCTTGAAGCTAATGCCGCATTGCATACCAACGCCTCCGCAGGTGTCTCGTAACCCGTTACAGTCGCAAGACTGATAAGGTCATTGTCAATGACATGGAAAAGACTGGAAGCGTCATTGATTGTCACAGTCGCCGCCTTAATCATGTTGTGAGCAATAAACGCACCCCATGATGTAGTCGTAGAGGCATTAATCACAATCCCACTTGCCGCTGAATCTGTTGCTCTAATACCAAATATTTCAGTTCCGCCGGCTTCACCAGCCCCAATGGAAATATAGGCTGTAGCAAATGCGCCCTGAAAACGAACGCCCGGATGAACCTTTAAGAACGGAGAAGCTGTTGCGGTGATTCCTGTGGTAGTTAATGCGTTAGCATCAAAAACACAACTTGAATCAAATTCAATTCCACTTGACGTACTTGCTAATGTCACAAGGGGAGATGCAACGGCTGGGCCTTTAAACCAGATATTAAAGAACCGAGTTCCATAATTACCGGCATTGACAGGAGCGTGATTTCCTAAAATTCCAGCCTGTTTATTTGCATCGTAAGAACCGCAACCAATAACATCACACTTATTAGGAAAGGCTACTATCGTGGCCGTTTCTGTATCTGCACAGTAATAAATCGTGTTGCGTCTCGCCCATCTGTCTGAACCTCTGGCAATATCAATATTGCTTATCGCTGTTGCTTTGGCGAAAGTCTTAAATGCTTTAGCCCACGAACTGCCATCGTTGGAATCAGAACCGGAATTGTTATCAACAAAGTAAGTCGAACCGCTAATATCTCTGCCAGCCGAAGGGAGCGGAATACCTCTGCTAGTTAAACCATTAGGAAAATTTGTCTCTGACATTTTAAACTCCTTATGCTAGGAAGTCTGCCCTGTCTCATGCACACCCCGAAGGAATTGCACCCTCGCTTACCCTTTAAAGAGAGTGCATCCCCTCGTCAGAGATGCACCCCTGTTAAAACTAGCTGACTGAATGCCCGAACACGAAACGCCAGTTCTTGAAACCTTCGCCTAACCGGAAGTAAATGCTCCACTTCAACATGAACGTCTCAAAATCTACGGTCATTTTGGTTTCCTTCTGAACACGGTCAATCCACAGAAGATTTTTCTTCATCTGGCGGGAATCAACCATGAACCAGTTGTTTGTGTCGTAGTCATCAAGGCGTTTGAGGACCAGAACCTTGTAACGGTTGTAGTCCATGTTTTTAGTGTTGTTTGCGTTTTCTGGGTTCTTGTCGGAACCGACAATCTCATAAGCCGTATCAGCCAAAGACTCGCCGCAAACGATGGTGTCAGGATTAGTAACAATTCTTTCACCGATGTCGTTCTTGAAACGAAGCATAGCCAAACGGGTTGCCGCCAAAGAAGTCTTAGACAGTGCCGAAGTTCCTGCATTGTCAAAACCCGTAGAAGTAGAAACACCGGCTTTGGTTGTGTGAGAATCCGAACAAAGAGACACGCCCTCTTCGGAGTACATATAAGTAAACGCGCTTGAGAACGCTGTTGCAAACGGATCGACTTCAATCTTAGCTTTGGTGCGCTGTGCGGCGATTGTAAGTTCTTCAACTGCATCGGACATGACGGAGTATTTCTTGTCGTCCAAGAACTTCCGTTCAAAGGCCAGACCTGCGGCATATTCTTTCGGTTCAATCCGGGTCAAATAACCGGGACTCATGGAAAGGTATTGCAGTTTCCCATTGAACGCCGGAATATCAGATACACCGCTTGTTGAGAAAAATTCTTCCCATGCGCTGTCAGAAGGAACATCACGGTACAGATCACCCTTCTGGCTGGGAATTTCATCCCACGCCTTGTCGGATACTTCCTTGAGGCGTGTATCCAGTAAACGAATAAAATTTTCAGAAATAATAGGGTTTCCCATAGTATGTTATCCTCCTTAAGCTCTGTAAGAGCAAAACTGCTCTGCGTTGAATTTAAAAATTGCGTATTCCTGTCCGGCTTCTTCGGCGTGTATTTCGAGAACATCGACCATATAATCGTTGGTTGCGTATGCCGGTTGCGCTTCGATGTAGGTTGATTCTGCGTCAAACTGCGTCATACAGGTTCCCACACGAAGATAAATAGGTACGAATGTGTCACCAACTGCGATGTCATACGGGAACCCCAAATAGAACGTATGAGAAGTCGTGGAAGTGCTGTAAGCTACACGATACAGACCCTTGTTTGCTCCGCTACGGCAATACCAAGTGACGTTGTAGGCCAACGGTGTCTGTGCAACTGCGGAAGTCGTGATAGTAAGACCATCGGTAGAGGCCGAAGTGTTGGTATAAACCAACGGCGCAGTTCCGTAAGCCAAGTGAAAAATGGGGCCTTTGAGAACGGTATTCGTCCCAATAACAGACACTTTTGCCAACGCCTGCGGATCGCCCTTAGCGTACATTCCTTCGTTACCTCTTACATCTCTGGCAACCTGCAAAGCCTGTGAACCGACAGAAGCAAGCGAAACGCCTTTATAGGTAGAATTGTAGGTAGGTGCGGCATCATTACCACCAAGAACCACACCAAAAGGGATAGCTTTCCCTGTGGTATCGCTGTGACCTTCGGCGGCGCCAATCGGCAACACTCCCTCGCCGGACGGTACAGAACTAGACACGGCAGAACCAACAATCTGACCTTCATAAACCGTGTCAGAACTATTGGCAAAGTTGACCGGAACCTGAATGTTCCGAATTTCACCTTCAATAACTGTAAATCCCATTGTGAACCTCCATAAATAAAAAAGACGAAGCAACGAGTAAAAACTCGAACACTTCGCCTTCATTTTTTGAATAGCGTTTATATTTAGACTAGGTTAGTGAAGTACACCCGCAGAACGCACACCCCTTATTCACTTGTGGTAAGCGTGGCGTGTAGTAATCCGTAATAGCATCACCATAAGCATCTTCAAGCATCATCGTGCCTGCCATGCCTAACCTGTCCATACTCATAATTGTTGACGTTCCACCCATTACCAAAGATTGAGAATAAACGATTGCATCCGTTTCGTAGTTTCCCGAAGTTTCAGAATCCGTTATGTCTCTTTCCGTGTTGACGATAAAACCGCAGTTATGACACCGTATATATTTGTTCTTGTCCTCGAAAGAACCAGACAAATGTATAGTTCGTTTTCGCTGTGGTGTTTTACGTTGTGAGTAATGTGTGTATCGTCCTTTTTCCAATTACCTTCCTCTTAAATGTATTGGCATCGGTTCTTTGAGAGCAGCCCTTACCGATTCTTCAGACATTCCGGTTTTTGCAATAAAGTCTTTTGAATAAGCGTCAAGTTCCGGCAAATCGGTTGCTGTCGCTAATGTCCGCGTAGAAATAGAAGTTCCGGTAGCAGGGGAATCTTTTGGCTTGCCCTTAAATTTGTTTTCGGGTTTGCCACTTGAAAGCCGTTTCATCAAAATACTCTCTTTGGCTTCCAGATAGTTCATCTTGGCATCCAATAAAGGGTTGTCATACCTTCTCTGATTAAAAGGACTTTCATATTTTTGTAACTCCGCAACAACTTCAGCATGAATATCATCCGGTGTTTGTCCTTTTAAAGAAGGTGAGTTCAATGTACCCAAATATTTATTGGCGTACTGATTCCCTATGTCGCTTTGTAACTTGTTGATGAAATTATTTACCTTCACTTGGTCTTGCGGTGTAATAATAGTTGAGGGAATAATCCCTTTTTCTACGGCAATATCAAGTTGAGACTGAATAAACGAATCATTATAAGTTACGTTTTCAGGAACGGCGGTTTCTTGCTTCAGTGGTTTTTCACCGCGTAAAGACTTTATTTCTTCAAGAAGTTGCTTGTTTTGCTCCTCGATAGATTTCATCCGTCTGCCTAGCCGTGAACGCTCTGCATTATCGGCGGGTTCATCGGGTATGATTTCTTCTTGAGTCTTTTGTTCCTGTGTTTCCTCCTGCGTTTCTTCTGTTTCTGTAGTTTCTGTCTGTTCTGTTACTTCGGTCTGCTCTGTCTGTGTCGCATCGTAAGCGGAAGAAAGGGCTTCATCAGTTACATTTGTAACGGTCTCCTTTTCTTGGGGCGTACTTTCTGCTGTCACTTTTTCGTCTGCCATTTTTTAGCTCCTTATTTTGTCGCCATACCTGTATTCAGGGGGCGGGTTAAACAAAATCCTTAAAATACTGTTCGTCAATATCCCATATTTCTATAGTTACCGTCATGGTTGTTTTGTCTAAATTAATTGTAATGTGGTCTTTAAGCCAATCCCTATTTATGTCACCGTTTGAAACATCGTCACAAAACTTCATTATTGCTTCGCTTTGACTATTTGTAATCATACTAACCTCCGTTTTCGGATAGTTAAATCTTTTTACTCTCTACCACCATTGCGGTATCATTCATCTGCCAATCCCTTGTATGAACAGGTTTACCATCGTTGAATATCATGTGTATTTCGCCAAAGAAGTTTTTACCTGCGTCATTCTTAACCGGCATTTTTCTTTTTTCTCTTTCTTTAAAGTATTCAAATAGGTCTTTCATTGGTCAACTCCGCCAAAGATTTTTCGTAACGGTCAATTCTTTCCGACCACCTTAAAATGATTGCCCTCATAGCCTTGTATTGCATTGTTTCTTCGGGCGTGGCGGTCAAATCACCTATTTTCATTAAAAGCGAATCACTAACAGTTAAAGCGTCTTTTAGTAATTCTTTTCCTATCGGAGAGTTTATTGCGTCCACAAACGGCTGAAAATAACCCAAAGTGGAAAGCGTCTTTACTCCGCTTCTTCCTGTCCTTTTAAGATAATCTGCCAACTGTTCCGTTGTTACGGTGTTTTCTGACATTACATCCTCACCATTGCTTCGGGGGAGCTTACAGGTAAACCTCGTTGATTAGAGGTCATATCCATAGGCATACCCGTAGTTGTCGGTTGTGTTTCTCCTTGTTTACCCATTGCCGCTTTCTGTCCCACTTCTCCCTCATCTAAAAGGGCGTTTTCAAAATCCTGGTAATCAGCACCCAAAAGCCCAAACGCCATTGACATAAGTTTGTTAATCAGCGACGGAGTCTTTGGATTAGGCACATTGACCAATCTCCCTAGCATCTGGTCTATTATTCCGAGTTTCTTCACTTTCCCGTGTTCCTGTTCGATATTGGAAGTCACCGGCTGATAAGTATAGTCGCAGTTCGGGTCAAAGAGAATTACACCCTCTTTACCTAAAAGTTTTAAAGCGGTTTGAGGATGCATAAACCTGAAAGACATCTGTAAAATCATCCAGTATAAATCACATAAGAAAGTGTATTCAAATGTAAGTGCTTTGTAGTTCTGACGGATATTAGACCTGCTGTCGGCTCCGGCTACCGCTGTGGCTGTAGTGGAAGGAGAACCTGCGTCACCCATTGTAGAAGGAAACACAGAAGTTACGTTGTGCATACCCTGAATAAACATTTGCGCTTGTGACATTGCGCCAGTGATATTGTCTCTTATTTTAAGTTCCTGTAGGTTTGCTACACCACCTTCTATTGGTATAATATGTTCCGGCTCCATGTAAATCTGGTCGTTATCTTCACAGGCGTATTTATCGCCAACAAAGGTAGGAAGTGTTGCAAGTTTAACTCTGTCGTTGGAAATGTTGATCGTGTCGTTTAAGGCGACCTGTGATTCTCTGGCATACTTACCGTCACTCATTCCAGTGTCTTTAGTGGGGTGAATATAGCAAAGACCTCTTATAACAGGTTTAAAGGGATTCCCTATTGAGTCTATAAAAGGTGTCGGCTGAAATCTAATCAATATAGGATTAGACCCGTACATAAAAATAGCAGATATTGCTTCCACTAATTCAGCATTTTCATTGATAGCACCTAAATCGTCATATCCGTATTCAATCTTGATTGGATTGCCCGCTTCGTCTCTATTAATTACAACAGCCCACATTTTACCGTAACGGGTAAGAACATCACCGACTTTTACAACCGGCTTGGAAACTTTACTTGCTTGCGCGTCTTTATTATAAGACTCTTTTGATGTTTCAGTTTCGCTCGTAGAACTATTTTTTAGAATATCTTTTACTTTATCTAAATTGATATATCCGTGAGACTGCTCGTTCATTTTTAAAGTCTCATATGATTCTTCTGATCTAAATGTAATCCATTCTTTTTCCTGCACTGAATAGCAGTAATTATTGGAAGTGGCTACGTTTCGTGGGTCAACAACATCATATTCAAAGCAGTCTTTAAGCGGAATATCCTCTATAACTTCCTCGTTTCTAAAAAGAGGAATGGACATACCGTTTTCAAGTACCTGCATTTCGCCTGTTGGCACTCTCTTGTATCCCGTAACGGTAGGTTGTAAAAGTTGTTCCCAACCGCAAACACCATAAACATATCCGGCAGTAGAGTTAATGGTTCTAGCCCTCATGTATTTGTGGTAGTGGTGAAGTCCTTTTCTGTTCAAAGATTTATTGAGAAGTTTCTTTACTAAGGCGCATTTTTCTTTATCGTTGTCTCCATCACCTTCTAAATAAACATCAACATATTCCCGTGAACTAAAATACTGACTAGCCCATTGAGAGGATTCCGTTAAAAGAATAGCGGGATATTCGGGATAAAAGCAATCGCTAAGCCATTGATATGACTTCTCATTTCTTTTACACTCCAACAAATCTATTATCGCCTCAAAGTCCGAATTATCACAACTCTGGTTTGCGACTGATGTATCAAATTCTTTTTTTATGTCACTAGCAATTCTTTTTTCGATGTCTTCTTTCATTTATCAGCCTATAATAAACAGGGTTGGAATGGTTTCTCTAACTTTGCGTGTTTATGTAAGTTATCACTAGCCCAAAGTGGCTGTAGGTTCTTTAAACTCCAACATCTTTTAAAATCGTAATCGTCATAAGAATTAATATTAAATGCGCTAATCGGTATCTTGTGGTCGATGTGCCATTTGCCGTAGTTGTCCCAATTCATACCGTCTACGAATTGCTTTGCTAAATGGTTTTTAAGTTTATCAACATCATATCCAAGAAGGTCAACCCATCGTTTATGGTTTTTCTTGCCACGCAAAGAGGAATTAACTGCTGTTGCCATATTGTGTTGAACCCTAAAAGACGGGTCGGTTAAATATCTTGTTTTCTGTAATTGTTTTGCATATTCTAGATAGCGTTTTTTATTTTTAATATGTTCTCTTGCTTGGATTATTTTTATTTTATCTTTATTGTTTTTTGCCCACTTCAAAGAAGATTCGTTCTTTTCTTTTTTGTGTGACAGGTAATGCTTTCTTACTATTTGCTTTCTTTTGTCTGGATTGTTTTTTAACCATTCCGTTGTTAGTTCTTTTTTTCTTTCTTTATTGTTTTCGTCCCATATCCTTGCCCGTTGCTTATATAATTCTTCGTGCTGTCTATAACAATTTATTGCTCTTTTCTTGCAACACTCAATGCAATCAGTTCGGTACTTTCCCGTATCTGGACGCAAATAAAATTCATCTTGTTGTTTATCTATTCCGCAAGTCCTACAAATCATATCTATTCCTTAATTAAATTTAAACGGAACCGGACAAACCAACCTTTTCATTTCATCTTTACATTCTGGACATTCAACTTTTTTCCCAAAGTCAATTAACTTAATAAAAAGTTCCCAAAGTTTATTGCATTTTTTGCATTGGTATAAGTAAATCGGCAATTTTTTTGCTCCTTATTTTTTTACGTTTTTAACTAACACAACACTTTCTGGTTGTTTTTCTATTTTTAAATTTAAGTGTTCTAGTATCTTTCTAATAATATCACCTATTTTATATCTCTGTTGAAACGACATAGAAAACCAACCACTTTCCTCTTTAATGTAAGACTCCCATGAACATATTTCTAAATCGTTAACTAAATTATTAATTGTTACATCGTTGTTGTTTACTGTTTTTTCCAGTTCGGAAATTCTAAATTTTAAATTCTCAAATTCTTTTTTCTTAATCCACATACTCCCTCCATTTTTTAGATAGGTTAATTTCCCTTAAAGTATTCCTTCGGCGGCCTGTATATTGTGTGATTGTGAAACCTAGCCTGAAATACCTCCGGTCGTTTCATTAGTCCCTCAAGCATAGTGCAAAAGTGACTCCATTTCTGCTGTGGTACTTCTTTTTCGTCCTTAGTAACTAGCGAAGTCCTGTCCGCCCATTCCTCTCTTTTCCAATTCTTGATCGAAGCAACCGTTATCGGGCAGGTATCGCAAATCCATATTGTAGGCAGTCTCTTTGTGATTCCATCCTGTTTGACTTCGTTGTTAAAAGGAACTCCGCAAAGAGCAGCGTTCTGAAGTCTCTTTCTGATCTCGTCTCTGCCCTTTTGAGACTTTGTGTCCCAACTTTGCCACCAACCGCCAGTACCGATTCCCTCTTTTTTAAACGCCGAAAAAATCCTGTTTAAATCTTCCAAAGAGCTTAGACCTGTGTTCGGTTGTATCTTGGAAGCCAACGGGTCTATTAAATTCAAATCGTATTTATAATCCTTGCTTCGGTTGACAATGACCCTCGCTATTTCCAGAGTAATCATTTTTTCCGGTGAAGGATTGAACTCATTGTAAACAAAAATCTCATCCTGTGGTGAAACGGCAATCCAACCTATCGCCCAATTGTTCGACTCGTGCCAATCTATGCCCCTAAAGTGTTTCCACTCGTAAGGAACGCCTTCAGGAAAGTATTTCTCATAAGAAATCTTGTGAATTTTCTCGTTGAAGTTTTTAAATATTCTCCCTGAAAGCTGTCTGAATAAACCGTATCTCCTAGCGTCTATTACGTCCTCATCAGAAATCAGTCCCAACATCTCGGTAATGTAGTCATCAACGGTAATGACTCGTCCAATTCTCTTACTCTTTTCTTCCGCCAACTTCGCATAAACAGGGTTGTCGTCTGTAGCCGCCATTATTACGGCTATGTCGTCCTTAGAATTGGTATATTGGATAGCGGGTACATCCTCACCGAATCGCTCTTTGATTCTCTTTCTCACGCAATCCGTCCGGTAGATTATCCTTGCTCTCTCATAGAGTTCATCAAACTCCCAACCAACATTCCCCGGAATCGGCGTGTAACTTAAAATCAAATCCCCATCCGCCGCCAGCAATCGAGGTATCTGTTCGTTAAAGAAATCCCTCGGTGCGCTCTCGTCTATATAAACGGACTTCCGCTGAACTCCCGCCTGTGCCTGTGTACTTTGCCCGTAAGAAACAAATTCAAAATTACAAGGCTTGGTCATGCACTTCTCGCCGTTTTGCAATATACGTAAAGTCTGAGGTTGTATTTGCACTACTGTCTTTCGAGCCGTAATGTCTTTGATTATCCAATTAGGATTAAATCTTCGCTTTAAAACCGGATATTGTGTATTCTTAACTTCCTCCCCATCCGATTCTCCCGGCAAATTCTCCGAAGCAAATCTGATCGTCCTTATCTTGTCATCAGGAAGTATGTTTAAATGCTTCTGTGGGTGCTTTCCCCAAACCCTCAAATAGTAATCCATGATTACTTCTTCGTTCTTGCCCTTCTGGTTGCCGTAAAACAGGCACTTGATCTTGCAGGGGCAGTTAATCAGCCAACTCCACGTTTGAGTCGGGATAAACTCCAAATACCCACCGAAGTCATTCAGAACCCGAATATCATCTTCGCTAAATTGTGAAAGAGCAGTATCGCTTATATTCAATGCAATCCTCTAATGTTTAGATAGATTATTTCCTCAACCACTTACTATCTGTAATAAACTGCCTACCATCCTTACCAAATAAATATACGTTACTCACTTCTCGTATCATGGGTTGTATCTCGTTAAATATTGAAATCCTCAATCGCCTTCTGTAACGTCTATTGGCTATTCTTTTATCATCCTTCTCACTCTTACAGCACGTTATCCCCATAAACGGACTCTTACGATACGACCGACTCATTACCCGCCAAAATTAGGGTCTGTATTAACGCAAACTGTCGTCTTTGTAAGCATGGATCTAGCGGAAGGAATCGAACCCTCAACCCTTTGCTTACAAGGCAATTGCTCTACCTGTTGAGCTACGCCAGCACGTTTTTTCTTCTTTCCCTTCTTACAAACCATGTGAACTCCAAAAGCTACAGACCTCCGTGTGTAGAACGGGATTCCATTGAGCATACCTAAGGGAACCCATCCACCTGCTCCTACCCCACCCCACCAGAACCAATTAAAATGTAAAGAATTGAAGCACCACTTATCAACACCCATTCAACCACTTGGCATATAACTTGCTTAACTATGCTTCCCTCCACTTTGTGCCCTCGGACGGTATAGAATTCTTCAATAATCGTGTCTATGTCCTATAATATATATATTGTAAACTTGCTTACAGTTATTTACCTAATCATTTCAGGTGGTTTACTTTTTATCAACATTATGCACTCAACATGTGGCATTATATACACACCATCACCCGCTTATATCTTGCTATCCTGATCGTTTCCCTCCACCGACTCTATTATCTCTGCGTCCTCTATATTAGCACCGGAAATATTTTTCATGTGGCTCATGAGCATACTTTCTATGGCCGGACTTAGTTCTGTGCGATTGTCAACCAAGATTTGATTCAGTGTGATTGACTGCGTGTGTGCGTTGTGAATACCTACCGATTGCAGTATCTGCTTCTCTGCATCGTGTCCTAATTCAAGCGCTTTTACTGCTCCGCTTTTCAGTTCTTCGCCGTTGTCTATCTGGTCTGTGATCTTTTGTGAAAGTTTAATCTTTTTGATCTGATTGTCTATGGCTGTATCTAGGCCATTTTGAATCAGTTTAGTTTGTGCATTTTTAATGAGTTGGTTTATTTCATCTTTTTGCAAATTGCGGTGTGCAGTCATCGCACTTACGCCTATGCTTGCAGCTATATCTCTGTAACTCTCTTGAGTCGCCCTCATTGTTACGGCTGTTTGTATCTGTTCAGGAGTCATTTCTTGTCCTGTTGATTTTGTACTATCTGTCTCTCCGCTTGCCGCTTCGCTCGCGCGGACACTTGCGGTACTTATCTATTTATACTATAGCAATAATCGGCAATTTGTTATCGTGATTTATTGTCTTAATTACATGATATTGTTATTGATTGGCCTTGTTTTACTAATCGGCAATGGTTTTTCTTGTTTTGCTATTTCCAGATGCAATGGTTTCTTGATAATTTCGGCCACGGTTACGGTTATTTTGACGATTTTTACGGTTATTTTCACCATTGTGAATATTGTTATTATTTAAATACTTAACTTGTTTTGGCCGTTTTTATCAATGGTGATTTTCACTTATCCACAGGGTGCTATTTTGATTTGATGGTGTTGTAATAATTTTTATTCTATTGTAAATCATACACTTACAATTAATTATTAATATGATTATAATAATGGCATGGGTATTGCTCTTATATAATAGCAAATAAACACAGGAGGTACAAAATGAAAAAGTTTTACACGATGATCGACGCGGAAAAAACGGAACACAGAGACAAGAAACAGGCTCAAAAATTTCTCATCTCTGCGATGGGGGAAAAACGCAAGGGACTAGCCGGCCACGTTAAATCGAGAATTTCTGATGGTTTTGAGATAATTAAAACCGAGGGCGACCTGTATGTCATGTATGAATTGGTTCCTGCTGGCGAAACCCCGTATCCGCGGCTGTGGGATGCATACGAAATTATCAATGAAAAACAATTTATTGCTGCTATGGGTCGGGTAAAATCAGACCGCAAATCCAAATCATCCACAGGAACGGAGACATAGATCATGTGCGGAGCAATGAATTATGGACATCATTAAGATATTTTTACATTATGCGGTTGTCCCGGCGGCAGACCTTAAATTAATTGCTTGATTTCATGTTCGTTCCCCTCACAGTTGAGGGGAATCATAGAGGAAATCAAAATAAAAAGGAGATTACAGCCATGACAACACGCAGAAATCACATGAATAAAATTAAATTCGTAGCAAATGTGTGGAGGTGGTTTGATAATGTAAAACAGAAATATATTTAGATATGGAGAAGGAGAGCAACAATGACCTGGGATAAGCGTACAAGTTTAGATATGGAAAATGAAAGCATGGAAGGATTAGCCTGCAAAATAACTGCAATTGCTTTTATTCTTGTAGGCGCTGGGCTTATTATTGGAAGTTGGCTTTGGCTGTAATCTATAACAATAAAATTAAACAAAGGAGAATTAGTTATGAAACATAAATGTCTTAGATGTGGTCACGAATGGCAATCACGAATTGAGAGAAAACCTGCTTGTTGTCCTCGGTGTAAATCATACGATTGGATGAAACCAAAAAAAGAAAAGTTGGAGGTGGTGAAATGAATAAATATGAAAAGGTGACATTTATCACAGATTTAATCAAGAATGTTCAGGACAACATTTTAAAGAATGTTGATAAAATGCCAGAAGATTGGAACGGTGCAGAATTTAGAATGTATATATCAGATAAATTTAAGGAAATTGTTTTTAAAGAAAATGCTAAATTAAAAAGAAATTATAATAATGATGTTCTAATTAACAATTTATAAACTCACTTATGCGTAATATTGTAGATTTGCCGGATAGATAACTTAAAATATCCGGCAATTTCTTTTTGACTATACCCTGCTAAAATTGCTAAAAGAATTAATTTCTTGCGGTGATCGGGAATGTTTAATATTTCTTCCATTTTTTCTCGGCGGTCGCCCACTAATTCGCTTAATATTTCGTTATAGTTTTTTTCATTGTTGATGTTTTCAGCGATTATATCACTTGCCAGAGGTTCCCGTCTCGGAGCTTTGCCGTTAATCCAATTCACCGGAGGGCAAAAGGGCGGATTGCAAATATCGCTATGTGGGCATGACTTGCAAAACATTTCTGGCAGTTTTTTTAATTTAAGATTACTCAAATATTTTACCCGCTTTACTCTTTCACCTTGTAGGTTATTTTTCTATCGTAAGCGTCTTTTGGGATATCATAATTAAAAACGCCAGTGCTTGTTGGTGTTGTAAAATATGACGAAACATTATAAATATTATTTCCTAAATTAATTTCTTTCACCACTTCCTTCTTAATTGGCTCAATGGGTAGGTTGATAGTTCCAAGTAAACTAAAAAATACATTTTTTTCATGTTTTGGTTTTGCCATTAATACTACAAACCCATCATTTAAGTCATAGTAAACATACACTTTCATTCGTTTCTCCTTTTTCATTTACTTCCAGCACGTTGAGAAAACGCGTTCACCGGTCCTGTTTATCAACCCAACGTCTTAAAGCGTCGATGTTCTCGAGTATTGCCTGGGCTTTCTTCAGGCCAAAACCAAACCATATTTCACTTTTATTATAAGTATTTT
>JBAZFL010000015.1:0-17180 GCA_041653455.1 Clostridia bacterium | reverse complement strand
AGCTTCTTTTTAAATAAAAAATTTCTTGCGTAACCATCATTCACGTCAACAAGCTGATTCTTTTTTCCTAAACTTTTTACGTCCTGTGTAAGTATGACTTTCATATTTTCCTCCGAATCGGTAAATCATTTAAAGTAATTATACTTCACAATAATACGTTTTTATAAAAAACATTTATTTGCGATGGTATAATCATAGCATGAAAAAGCTTTTTACTGCAATATTTTCAATTACTCTACTGTTTATACCGATATTCGGAAGCTGTTCAACACAAATTATTAATGAATCGATACGGCTTGCTTCAGAACAGTTAATTATGGATGCAGATTCAATATTGAAATGGAACAAACAGAACGATGATATTTATAGTGCTAAAAATTTAAGTAAAGAAACTCTTCTTGCTAAAATAAATGCTATAAGCATAATTCCAACTTCAAAAAGATATATTAAAATATCCGATGGTTTATATAAGGAAGCAGATCCTGCATATTACAGCCATCTGATAAATAATATTAATTTTGATGTAATAGCTGATACCCCTGATATTAGATATGGATTTATAACAAAAAGAACTCCTTTAAAGACATTCCCATCCAAAGATGAAGCTTTTTCAAGCACTTCATCTGCTCATGATCGTTTTTTGGAATCTACACTGTATCCGTTTGAACCTGTAGCTATTCTTCATGAAAGCAGTGATGGTGAATGGATTTTCATCAAAATGTACAACTATGAAGGATGGGTTTTAAAGGATAATGTTGCAGAAACATCAATAGATGTACTGAGATTATATGAGGATAATGATAAATTTGTAGTTATATCTGTACCAAAAGCTTTTACTTCATATTCGATGACTGAGCTGGATATGGGATGCTTATTCCCTCTTGTTAATGAACATGACAATTACTATACTGTTTTGTGCCCTAAGAGAGATTATAATGGGAAGCTTTGCTTTTCCTTCGGATATATAAGCAAGCAAGATGCAAATATTGGTTATCTTCAATACACTCAAAAGAATATCCTAATTCAAGCTGCTAAATTTATAAACGAACCATATGGTTGGGGTGGAATGAACGGATACAGAGATTGTTCTGCTTTAATGATGGATATTTACAGGTCAATGGGAATAAAACTGAAAAGAAATACCGACCAGCAGGAACTTATGAGTCCATATAGCTTGAATGTTAGGAGCTTGACCAAAGACGAAAAAGAAAATGTCTTAATTAAACAGCTTGCAGGTTCTTTGCTTTTCATGGATGGCCATGTTATGCTTTACCTTGGATATATAGAAAACAAACCATATATTCTGCATGATGTTACTGGTTACTATCATGAGGGCATATATGTGAATGCTAATAAAGTCACAGTAAATGATTTATATATAGAAAATTCTCAAGGTTCTGAGTATATAACCCTTTTATCAACATTCCTGCTTATATCAGAGTAATAAGATATAGTATGCCTAAAACAATTGGCTGATGTATTAAATATATCCATAAGGAAGCTTGACCGGCCTTTTCAAGAAATCTGCATCTTTTTTTTGAAAAAAAACTTTTTAATGGTTCTTTCTCTATATATTCAACGAGAAAGAAACCCATAAAGAAGAAAGCAATCCAAGGAAGAAGAGGATAATAATCTGAAGAAACGGCTATGTTTTCAATCTTTAGTCCTAAAAGATATGACAAACCACCATTCATTATATTCTTTGGTATCTCAAACAAAGTCTTGCCAAAAAAGATTATCCGTCTTTCATAAATATCCCAGGATAAAACTGCAAGTAAGAAGCTTGTAAATATACCTATGTATTTTGGTATCTTTATAATAACAGGTTTTACAAGCTCAAGAATAACAATAGCAAATGCAAGATGATGCAATATGCCTGCATATACTACAAAGTCTGGTACCGCAATGTGTGTCACAATGGTCATCGCAATAGCGACACCTGTAAGTTTTAGTCCTCTGGTTATGTTGTCTTTTGAAAATTTCGACACCATGCCGGATATAAGAATAAACAGGATTGCTCCTAAATCGGAAATAGCATTTGCTAAATCAGATTCTACCCATGGCATGTCAAATCCAAAAATATGGTACATGTCAAACAATGAATGTGATACCACAACTCCTAAAATCAGGAATCCTCGAATTTCATCTAGAAGGTAAAGCCGTTCATTAGTATTCTTTTTCATATATGCATAATAATATATTTGCATATAAAAAGAAAGACCGGTAAATTACCGGTCTTAATGTTATGTAAGAAATTTACTTGTTCTCAATCTCGCCTGTTGGTTCTGCATCTGATGTCTCATCAACAGATTCAACATTCCTTACAGCCCATTTCTTCATACGTATTTTGCTTCTTTCGATTGAAGTCTCAATCGTGATCTCGTCGTCTTTTACATTAACGATTGTTCCGGCTATTCCGCCTATCGTGCAGATAGAGTCACCTGTTTTAAGCTCTGAAAGCATCTGTTTAAGTTTCTTATCCTTCTTTCTTTGTGGTATAAGAATTACGGCATACATTACTACAAATACAACAACGATAAGTATCAATGATGTCCAGTTTGTTCCGCCTGTTTCAGTTGCGGTCTCTGCAAGTATTAAGTTAAACATTTATATTATCCTCCGATTCTATTTCGAATATCCATACTTTTCGTAGAATTCATTTTTGAAATCCAAAAGTCTGTCTTCCTTTATAGATTGCCTTATTTTTGACATTAAGTCAAGCAAAAATTTCAAATTATGCAATGTAGCGAGATTAAGTGCTAATATTTCATCATTTTTGAATAGATGACGAATATATGCTTTTGTAAAGTTTTTACATGCATAACAGTCGCATTCATCATCCAATGGAGTAAAATCCTCTGCATATCTGGCATCTCTTACTATTACCCTGCCCTTGCTTGTCATTACCGTACCGTTTCTTGCTATTCTAGTAGGAAGAACACAGTCAAACATATCTATTCCTCTAATCGAACCTTCTATAAGATAATCCGGAGTACCAACTCCCATAAGATATCTTGGACGGTCAAAAGGCATCAGCGGAGTTACGTATTCGAGCATTTCGTACATAAGATTTGCTGGCTCTCCAACACTTAATCCTCCTATAGCATATCCAGGAAGATCAAATGATGTAACTTGTTTTGCGCTTTTTATTCTTAAATCTTTATACATCCCTCCCTGAATTATCCCGAATAATGCTTGTTCACTGCTTCTTTGGTGACTGTTTACACATCTCTCCAACCATCTCGTCGTCCGCAAAAGAGAATCATCTATATAGCTTCTTTCTGCAGGATATGGTGCGCATTCATCAAAAGCCATAATAATATCAGCACCAAGATTATTCTCAATTGACATTACTTTCTCAGGAGTGAACATGTGTGATGATCCATCAATATGACTCCTAAAAGCAACTCCTTCTTCTGAAATTTTCCGCAGAGTGTTAAGACTGAATACCTGGAAACCTCCACTGTCTGTCAGAATCGAACGGTCCCAATTCATGAATTCGTGCAACCCGCCTGCTCTTGCAACCAGCTTGTCTGAAGGTCTAAGATACAGATGATATGTATTGGAAAGTATTATATTTGCACCGATTTCCTTTAGGTCTCTAGGTGTCATTCCTTTTACAGTAGCTGCAGTACCTACTGGCATAAAAACTGGTGTTTCAAATGAACCATGAGGAGTATGCACTATTCCGTATCTTGCTCCTGACTGCTTACATGTATGTATATGTTGATATGTTACTGGGTATTTGCTCATTTTTTATCCTTCATGATTTTTATTAGTTAGTCTATTATAAACATAGCATCTCCAAATGAAAAGAATCTGTATCTCTCTTTGATGGCTTCTTGATATGCTGCTAGTACATTTTCTTTTCCTGCAAGAGCGCTTACAAGCATTATTAAAGTGGATTCAGGTAGATGAAAATTAGTTATTAAACGGTCAGCTACTTTAAATTTGTATCCTGGATAAATAAATATATCAGTCTCGCCTTCTTTACCATGTAAAATACCTTTTTCATCAGAAGCTCCTTCAAGTACTCTTAAACTTGTAGTACCGCAAGCAATAATCTTTCGGCCTTCTTGTTTTGCTTTATTTATGGAATCTGCAGCTTGCGAGCTTATCTTATAATGCTCTGTATGCATAATATGGTCTTCAATATTGTCTGTCTTTACCGGACGAAAGGTACCGATACCTACGTGCAGAGTCACTTTAACAATTTCTACTCCTTTATCCTTCAACCTAGACAGTAACTGTTCAGTAAAATGAAGTCCTGCTGTAGGTGCTGCAGAAGAGCCGCTGCTTTTAGCGTACACTGTCTGGTACCTTGTGTTATCATCTAATTTCTCTGTTATATATGGAGGAAGAGGAACTAATCCTGCTTTATCCAATACTTCTTCAAATATGCCTTCATATTCGAAACGTACAATGCGATTGCCAAAATCCACTACTTCCAATACCTGTGCTTTTATTGAATCATTACCGAAAACAAAACGTTTTCCTGGCAAAGCTTTCTTTCCTGGACGTGTAAGCACTTCCCAGTCAGTATCGTTGATTCTTTTTAGCAGGAGGAACTCGATTTTTCCTGTAGAATTTTCCACATGCCCTAATAGACGTGCAGGAATTACCTTAGTCTCATTAAGAATCAGACAATCCCCTTTATTGAAAAGAGTCGAAATATCTGTAAATACTTTATGCTCAATCGAACCATCTGACTTATTTAAAACAAGTAACCTGGATGAATCTCTTTTTTCCAAAGGGTGCTGGGCTATTAGTTCCTGAGGCAGATCATAATAGAATTCGTTTTTCTTCATGCTACCTCAATGTCACAGATTCCAGTTTCACACCAGTATAAAAATATCTGATAATCTGGTCATATGTATACCCTGCGTCTGCCATGTTAATTGCTCCCCATTGCGCCATGCCGACACCATGTCCAGAACCTCTACCTGAAACTGTTATTTTATTATTACTGTCATCTGTCACTATAGATATGGTTACTATGCCAGAGTTGGTCTGAACCCCGATACTTTTCGAAGTCACCAATGATGTGTTATATATCCCTCTGATGCTTGCATAATCTAAAGCCTGTGTTGTAGCAGTACCAGATGCATTTGCAACCTTTACTGTAGACTGTCCGCCTAATACGAACATCTGGCTTGGAAGAAAATCAGGAAAAGCATTACGTACATTAGATTTAAGAAAAGTTACTGACCCTGTTGATCCGTTAACAGTCATGGAAAGTACTCTTCCTGTATGCGAACTGGAATCAATTGTGACTTTTATGACATTACCGATCCTGTACCCAAGCTTATACATATAATCAGTCATCTGAGTCGTTGTATATGAATAAGTCCATGTCCTGTTAATATCATATGCATCTACTACAGCTTTTAAGTAAGGGACAGAAGTAACCCAAACATTCTCGGAATTTTCCGTATATCCCCCAGAAGAACTGAAATAGTATGGGGTAACTACTTTACCTGCATAAGTCACTACCTGACCATAGGTCTCATTTGTAGCTTGGTTGGTTCTTGCTGTTTCAGCATTGTAACCGCCATACACCTGACAGCATGTCGTCGCGCACACATCAAATCCATATTCAGCATGCTTATTCTGGCATAAAGCATATGTCCTTGCTACAACCGCTTGTGCCTTAAGAGATTCAATTGGGGAATTACTTCCTATTTCCAATGCAACCACTCCATAAACATAATACTCAAGTATTAGATTGTTCAGTACACTTAATTCGCTGGATTTAAAAATTGTGAACTCAAGATTGCCTCTATATGGTTTTCCTTCAATATACATATATGAACTGTTGTTGGTTGTTATAGTTTTGGCGATAACTGGTGCAGAAGGGTTATCGCATGCGAATAATATCCTGCTTGAAGCTTTATCCCGGACCAGAATTCTGGAACTGGACGGATATGCGATGGTGGAATAGCTTCCAGGATATTTTGCTGCGACTGCTGCAATAGCATTTAGCGCTGAATCTGAAGAGGCATAACTTCCAAGCCACACCTGCCAAAATCCTGATGCTGCATACACAGGAAACGATGCTGCTCCTGCTAAAGACATATTGTTTGAAACATCAAGAGCTTCAGGATATGTAGAATAATTGTCATCACGTACTATATGATACGAATACTCACCCGTATCTTTTGCTACAACTAGAGTATTTTGGGTAGATGCAAAATCTATTTCCTGATTATTTATATTTATAGTCATATTTAAACCGAATGGGCTGGATATAGTGTATGAGCTCTTTGAAGTATCTCCGAAATAAAGTCCGACTTGTAGATACAATGGGGCATATATTGCTGCGTTAGCTAAGTTAGCGCAAGAAAAACATATGAGGCAAATTATTGCCAGTATAATTGTAATCCTTTGTCTTTTATTCGTATTCATGTAACATCCTTTCAATATGAATTGACCATATCATTAGTATTTATCTTAATTATATTTAAATCAGATTTAAATACAAGCAAATACTCTTAATCAAAGCCTTGAAAATCTTTTAACTCCTTTTGTAATAAGGTACTGCCATAAAGAAATAGTTATCAAAATATATATCGCAGTAACTATCAGGACATATATGGAGGCATTTGTAACAACAAAAGACGAAAATATGATCATAGGTATTATAACCAAAAACATTCCTCCAAAAATGGTAACTCCTACTGATGCAGATTGCTTGACAACTTCAGTTGGTGATTTAAATTCTAATTTCGGAAGCAGTATATTAATGAACAATCCTAAGACTGAAGCTAAAAATCCTGCTGATATAGTAAAACCCAAAAGTATAAGCCATTGTATGAAGGATAATCCTAACCCTATATAAATAAGTATTGAGCTTATCACTCCGATGGGTAAGGTTACTATCAATCCTAACCCTAGCTTTCCTTTAAAAATCGTTTTTGGATGAATAGGCATAGATTTTATTATCCATAGATTCTTCCCTTCTAATGAAATGGAAGCAGCGGTAGGAGTGCTGAGCATTATGCAGTAACCAAAAATCAAAGATGCTGCCATAAGTTTCATATCACTAGTATTCAAGTTCATCTGTCCAAGTTCCGCAAAAATGGATTCAATATCAAAATCAGCAATAAGGACTGCAACACTTGCAGCAAACAGCAGAACCATACCGAACAATGTATTAACTATATATATAACACAGTGAGTGTAGTATCTTAATTCCTTCTTAAATATTGCAACTACAGGAGAGTAAGGCTGATATTTAACATTTTTTAAACTGTGCGATGCTTTTGTTTCCATCATCTCAGAGTTAATCTTTTTAAATGATTTACCAAAAAGATAGATAAATAATGCAAATGGCATTATAAATATCAGCATTAATATAATCAAGGATACAATATTATGACCATAAACAGCACTTACATACATTTTAAAGAGGAAAAATGAAGATTCGATATCTGCTATTGACGAAACTGCATTTGTTAATGCCTGTTCATTTATTATACTTTGTATGGAGAAGGAAACTCCCATTATAAGTATAAGTAAAGCGAAAGAACCGATTATCATAATCACATTCTTGCTTTTCATTCTAGAGGATATTTTTGCCAATGCTAATCCGACTACAGATCCAATGCTCATAGGTAGAAGCGGCATTACCAAAAACAAGATAACATATATAATAACAGTAAGAATACTTAAATTTTCAACTTTGATGCAATAAACAAGAAATATAGGGAAGCTGGTAAGAAACTGCCATACATATCCGCTAAACATAAGTTTTAATACTTTTGCAGCTAGTATAGTATTATCCTTTATAGGAAGTGACATCAGCATATCATAATCTTTGAAAGAAAACAGAACTGAAGGCATTTTGTAAGCATCCATTATAAGTAAGGCAAAGAAAGGTAAAGCGAAAGCAAATATCAGCAGAATATTCATAAGCTGCATACTTAAAAGAATATCAGAAATAATTAATGCTGCTCCTCCTATATATAGAAAGGACATAGCTATCACAAGAAGAGCAATGAGAGACATCCCTATTGCTTTTTTTCTGTTCGCAGGATCTTTATAACCATTTAATTTATATGTATTTATAAGATCAGCTTTAAGCAGCGCAAATAAGTTACTCATTTTTAGCAAGCTCCATAAATGTTCCTTCAAGTGACTTATCTCCCATTACAGTATGGATATCTCCTAATGATACAAGCTTGCCTTTCTTTATGATAGCAATTTTATTACATATTTTCTCAGCTACATCCAAAACATGAGTCGAAAAGAAAACAGCTCCTCCTTTAGCGCATATCTCTTTCATTATCTCTTTTACTGTAAAAGAAGCCTGGGGATCAAGACCAGTGAAAGGTTCATCTAGAATTAGTAATTTCGGACTATGGATAAGTGCTGATATTATTACAAGCTTCTGTTTCATGCCATGTGAATAAGATGATATGATATCGCCAAGAGTATCCGAAAATGTTAATTGATTTGCATAATACTCAGTCAGCCTTTCTCTGTCATGTTTAGTTACTTTGAAGATATCAGCAACGAAATTCAGATACTGTATACCAGTAAGAGATTCGTAAACATCAGGGTTATCAGGTATATAAGCTATATCTGCTTTGCATATGATAGGATCCTCTTTAATGTTTTTACCATTAATAAATATCTTTCCCTGTTCAAACTCCAGTATTCCAGCTACACATTTCAATGTTGTTGTTTTACCAGCTCCATTATGTCCAATAAATCCAAATATATCACCTGCTTCAATCTCGAAAGAGATATCATCAACCGCCTTAACTTTGTTGGCATAAGTCTTTGTCAGATTTTCAATTTTGAGCATCTTTCTTGATTCTAGCCTCCTTAATCATCATATCTTTAACTTTCATGAGCCTTGAAGTATTTCCACGCTCATTTTCTTCAAGTTTCATTTTAATATATTTTATTGTCTCTTCGAATTGAGGTATCATTACATACTCAAGAGCATTTACTCTTCTTCTTGTCCTTTCAATTTCTGAGGCCATAAGCTGAACAGTTTTCTCCTTTTCTGCAAGCCTTATCAAATAAGGGAGAACCTCGGTAATATTGTATAATGCGCTGTCCAGTTCAGAAGCAGTACTGAGTATTCCATAAGGATAAATATTAGGGTCTTTCTCGGTATCATCAATGTTTGTAATTACCGGAACCTTAACACCCATGACATTTCTCGTCTGAACGTCCAAACGTATTTTATTCTTCGGGTACATAAGGCTTTCCTCAATTATCTCATCAGATAAAGAAGCTCTTGAGAGCATAAAATCATTTTGCGCTTCGCCAAGCATTCGTTCACATATCTGTCTGAGTCTTTTATTTTCTTTAACGATATTCATGAACTGTTTTACTAGTTCATCTCTTTTGTCCTTTAGAAGCTTGTGTCCTCTTCTGGCCGTAATAAGCCTTTTCTTGAGGTTATTAAGCTCCATCCTTGTAGGATTCACATTAATCCTGGCCATCGTCTAATCCCTTAAACTTATCATAATATTTTGTAAGATTTGCGTCTCTTACCCTCTTCATTTCGCTTCTTGGCAATTTAACTAAAAGTTTCCAGCCAAGATCCAAAGATTCTTCTATAGATCTGTTTTCTTCAAAACCCTGATTAATATATATGTTTTCAAAGTTCTCTGCAAATTTCGCATACAGCTTGTCTGTTTCTGTTAATGCAGCTTCTCCTAAGATAATTGCCAGTTCCCTCACTTCTCTTCCTCTTGAATAAGCGGCAAAAAGCTGATTCATTACATCAGAATGGTCCTCTCTTGTCTTGTCTTTACCGATACCTTTATCTTTTAGACGTGAAAGAGAAGGCATAACATCAATAGGCGGCATTATGGATTTTTTATTCAATTCCCTTGACAGAATAATCTGCCCTTCGGTTATATAACCTGTTAAGTCAGGAATTGGATGCGTTTTATCATCCTCAGGCATTGAGAGAATTGGTATTAGCGTAATGCTTCCTTTGTTTCCTTTTCTTCTTCCTGCACGTTCATACATCGTAGCAAGGTCAGTATAAAGATATCCAGGATACCCTCTTCTTCCGGGAACTTCTTTTTTTGCAGCAGAAACCTCTCTTAAAGCATCCGCATAATATGTAATATCAGTCAAAATTACCAAAACATGCATATCTTGCTCGAATGCAAGGTACTCAGCAGCTGTTAAGGCCATTCTTGGAGTCGAAATCCTTTCTATTGGAGGATCATTCGCAAGGTTAATAAACATGACAGTCCTGTCAATAGCTCCTGTCTTTTTGAAATCTTGAATAAAGAAATCCGATTCCTCAAATGTTATTCCCATAGTCGCAAAGACTACTACGAAATTCGTATCCGTATTAAGAACTTTAGCCTGTCTGGCTATCTGTGCTGCAAGTTCAGGATGCGGAAGCCCTGATCCTGAGAATATTGGAAGTTTCTGGCCTCTGACAAGCGTATTAAGAGTATCAATGGCAGAAATTCCAGTCTGGATAAATTCTGAAGGATAGTTTCTTGCAGCTGGATTCATAGGTTCCCCATTCACATCCACTCTTTTATCAGGAATGATCTGTGGACCATTATCCATAGGATTACCCATACCGTCAAATACCCTTCCAAGCATATCTTTTGAAACAGGTAAATCAAGGCTTTTACCAAGAAATCTTACTTTGCTATCTCCAAGATTAATTCCTGCTGAACTCTCAAAAAGCTGAACAACAGCATTTGTTCCATCAATTTCAAGAACCTTACATTTTCTTATTTCGCCGTTAGACAGTTCAATCTCGCCTAGTTCATTGTACTTTACGTTTTCTACATCCTTTACTATCATTAACGGACCATATACTTCATTAATAGTCCTGTATTCCTTAATCATTTTTATTCCTCCACTTCTGAAAGATGCTTAATCTGATTATCCAGTTCTTCATCTATCCTACGGAAATGATCATTTATCTGCGCTTCCTCAACAAGCCTTGAGCGGGAAATTCTCTCTCGAACTGGCATCTTGAAAAGTTCCTCTATATCTATTTCCTTTTTAATGGATTCTTTAGATTTATAGTAGAAATCCATTATTGATTTTAAAAGTTTGTATCTCTTATTAACACTGCAGAATGTATCATTTGGGTGCATTGCATCCTGATAAAGAAAGTCTTCTCTTAATGATCTGGCAGCTTCCAATACAAGTCTTTCTGCTTTTGAAAGAGAATCAATACCTACCAGTCTGACTATTTCCTGCAGATTCGCTTCTTCTTGTAATAGCCGCATTGCATCTTTGGTAAGCTTTGAATAGTCTTTTGCTATATTAATATCTGACCAGGAATTAAGTTTAGAAGCATAAAGCGAATAGCTTGTAAGCCAGTTAATAGCTGGAAAATGTCTAGCATAAGCCAATGAAGAATCCAGACTCCAGAAAACTTTCACTATTCTCATTGTTGCTTGGGTTACTGGTTCTGATAAATCTCCTCCTGGAGGTGATACTGCACCTATTGCGGTAATTGATCCAGTTCTTTTATCACTTCCCAAAGTCATTACTTTTCCAGCTCGTTCATAAAACTGGGCAAGACGCGAACCTAGATAAGCTGGATATCCTTCTTCTCCTGGCATTTCCTCTAGTCTTGCTGACATCTCTCTCAATGCTTCCGCCCATCTGGATGTGGAGTCTGCCATAATAGCAACATCATATCCCATATCCCTGTAATACTCAGCAATTGTTATACCTGTATAAATTGAAGCCTCTCTTGCTGCAACTGGCATATCAGAGGTATTTGCAATAAGTACTGTTCTCTTCATAAGAGGCTCATTACTTCTCGGGTCCATAAGTTGTGGGAATTCCATAAGAACATCCGTCATTTCATTTCCTCTTTCGCCACATCCTATATATACTACTATATCTGCATCTGACCATTTCGCAAGCTGATGCTGAACTACAGTCTTACCGCTACCAAAAGGACCTGGAACAGCAGAAATACCACCTTTTGTTAAAGGAAAAAAAGTATCAATTGACCTCTGTCCTGTAACTAAAGGTTCATCAGGAGCATATTTTCTTATATATGGACGCTGTCTTCTTACTGGCCATTTCGTAAGCATGCATATATCTCTGATTTCGTTTTTATCATTTTCTATTTTTGCAATAACTTCTGTTACATTAAAGCTTCCTTCTTCAATATGGACTATTTTGCCGGCTATATCAAATGGAACAAGTATTCTGTGCTCTATCAGAACGGTTTCCTGTACTACACCGATTATATCTCCTGGTTCAACAGTATCGCCTGCTTTTTTTACAGGTTTGAAATCCCATTTTTTTGTCCTGTCAATACTCGAAACAGAAATACCTCTTTTAATAGTATTTCCGGAAACTTCACGCATTTCTTCAAGAGGTCTTTGAATTCCATCAAATATCCCGCCGATTATTCCTGGTGCAAGTTCAACACTTAAAGGCATATTTGTAGTTTCAACATACTCGCCTGGGCCAAGTCCAGATGTTTCCTCGTATACCTGGATACTTGCTAAATCATCCCTCATTTCAATTATTTCACCGATAAGCCCATATTTGCTGACTTTAACCACATCGAACATATTCGCATGCTTCATTCCGCCTGCAACTATAAGCGGTCCGGATACTTTAATAATGGTTCCCTTGTTCATATATGATTCTCCATTCTATTCGTTAATTAATATATCCGCTCCAATTGCACGCTCTGTGCACCTACGGATATTCATCATGCCTACACCAGTTGTTCCCTTCATACCAGGTATAGCAATAAATGCAGGCAAAACACTGTCTGTATATTTATCGATAACTTCACTGTTCTGTTCATATATTTCCTCGGTTACGAAAATAACCGCATATTGTTGTTTTTCCAGCATTTTTACAATATCCTTAAAGTCAGATTCTTCAATATCATATGCAGTTAATCCGACAGCTTTATATGCCAGTATATCATCGTGACGGCCTATAACAGCAGCTTTATACATAGCACATCCTCAGTCTTTCTTTTGTTTTCTCTTTACTGATTCTATTTGCTTTACCTATCATGACAATTCTTGCATTTTTAATTTCGGTCTCTTTACCAAGCATATATCCTATGACAGGAGCAATTCCCAGCGGCTCATATTTATTGCTCTTGAGAAACATAGTCATGTAATCATCACAGTTTTTTTCAATATCCCCTTTTTCGAAAATATTTGAATACCTTGTGCTCTTAATAAACGCATGTAAGGTCTGGTCATCGGCTGCGTACAGCTGTTGGAATTTTTCAAGGCTTATGCTTCCTCCAGATATTATCGCATAATTGAGAAATGATTCTTTTTTAAACACTTTTCTGATTCTCACAAAAGCTTTTAAATTAATAAGGTCAGTCTGAATAGTCATGAATTCTTTCAAAAATGAATCATGTGACTTGCTTAATATTTCATTAAAGTATTTATAATATGCATTATCCATTATAAGATCTATAAGCTGCGGATCATTTGTTTTCGAGAACTCTTCAATACTCATAATTACTGCTTTACCGAGTTTAGCAGGGAGACGGGTAAAAGCGCGGTCATTTATGAAATCTTTTAACTCTTCATATTTAAAGACACCCATATCCAGAGTTATTTCATCATAAGTTTTTTCTAAAAATTCCGCTTTTAGAAGAACTTTTAAATTGTGTATGTCAAATTTAAAGAAGAAAGCATCAAAAATTTCTGTATCTGGGATAATATCTCTAATGTATGAGTACAAAGCTTTCTGCTCATTTTGCAGCATAACCATGTAGTCTTCATTTTCTATATATCTGCATTCCAATAATATTCTGACAGCTTCTTTTATGTCAGGCGCATCTGCAAGCCTTAACAGCTTGAGTTCATCCATCATATAGTTTTCACTTACACGTACTCTTCCTACTGAGTATGCATATTTGGTCGTGTCTATCACGCCTTAGTACCTCTTTCAAAAAGAATCTTCATTACATCAGCTTCCAGTTCCTGCTTTTTATACTTAAGAAGAGATGCAAATGTAGAGTTGGAATAAATATTTCCATTTTTAACGATTACTCCGCAATCATCTTCAATCTCCTGGTCGCTTAGCAATACTTTAATACTATCGCTTAAATCATTTTCGATCTGCTTTATGAGAAGTTTACCAAAATTATTCTTATCGCTTTTATTAAGAATAATCTCGTTTACGCCCTTTTCCAGACAGTTACTAATAAGCTTAGTATATAAAGCAGTTTTTTTCGAATCATCAAGGTTCATCAATGATTGATGGGCTTTATCAAAAACTTTGGTTAATAAATCCTGCCTGACGCTTAAAAGTTGCTTTTTGCCTTCTAAATTTCTATTTGCTTCGGCTCTTAATAAAATATTTCTTGCTTCCTTTTCGGCTTCAGTAATTGAATCTTCATTCATATCACGAAGTTTCTCATCAATAATGCCACGAAGAAAATCTATCCGCTGAGATGTCTCATATAGCTTCGCATCAGCTTGTTCTTTAGCATCGTTAATTATTTTGTCGTATATTCTATCTATACCTGGCATTTTACACTTTACCTATCATAAGTATTGATACAAGCAAACCGAAAATTGCAAAAAGCTCAACCATAAGAGTCAGGACGATACCTTTAACCATGTCATTGCTTCTTTTAGCAACTATTCCTATACTTGCTGCAGCTACTTTACCCTGGAATATTGCAGAAATAAGACCGACAATACCTGCAGGAAGCGCTGCTGCCATTAGACTCATTCCATCTGACAGATTAAGTCCGCCCAATTTGCCTATAATCATAAACGCAACTACGAATCCATAAATACCCTGAGTACTTGGTAATGCTTCTAAAATCATTACAGGGACGAATTTGCTTGAATCCTCCGCTACTACTCCGCTACCAACCTGGCCTGCCATAGCAACACCTTTTGCTGAACCGGATGCAGCAAGTAAAAAGCAGACTGCAGCACCAAGGATTGCCAGTACATCACCTAAATTGTTCTCTAATACATACTTTAACATAAAATGTTCCTCCAAATATTATTCCTTAATCTTTATATATTTCGTTTCCTCAAAAAGAGGAGAATAAGCTGTACCGCCGCCTTCAAAAAATTTATTAAAAAATTCGATGTACTGCAACCTGCTTGAATGCACATATGCTCCAAGTGCGTTTATTGCAAAATTAAACCCATGTCCAACCACAAAAATGAGAGCGAATGAAATAACACCGATAATAGTGAATCCGCCTGATGAACCCATCTGATTAATAATTGTAGCAATAACTCCAGTCGCAAGTCCCATCGCTAAGAGCCTGGAATATGATAAAACATCCCCCATAAAGGAAATAAGGTCGTAAAAAGATGCAACACCTCCAAAAAGTTTACCAATAATACCTTTTTTGTGCCGTCCCTGGGTAAGAAGAATTGATGCTGCTGCAAAAGGGAAAAGTTTCGAACCTATCGGAGTCAATACTTCATAAATACCTGCTGGAACGCTTGGAATGTATGATGATACCATAAAACACGCAGTTGTAAAAAAGAAATACCAAGGCAATACATCAAGAACAGCGTCTAAATATTTCTTTTTCTTAATGTCATTGTACCCTTTTATACCATAGCCGACAAAAATATGTATTATTCCAAGTATTAGAGACCACATAAGCAACCGGTTAGGATCTTTAATCGGATCAAACCATAAAGCTATATCCATAGATGTATCAGAGAGTATAGTTGGAATGAAATTACCGAACCATGAGCCATATAAAGCTCCAACAACCATTGTCGCTATACCAGAAATGAGCATAAGTCGTATAAATCTTCTTGTTGAAAATTCAAGCTTGAACTTAACTAATACAACTGAACATGCTATGACCATTACAAGACCGTAACCTGCATCTGAAAGCATCATTCCAAAAAATAAAGCAAAAAATACTGCTGTGATTGGATTTGGATCAGCTTCTCTGCAATTTGGCAGGCTGAACATTTCAGTTACACCGGAAACTGCCTCACCTAAAAATCCATTTTTAAGCAATACAGGAAACTGTTCATCATCATATGGTTCCCTAAGTGTCACATCGCATAAAAAAAGTTCATCAAGCTTCTTCACTGTAACTTGTGCTTTTTCTTTTGGTATCCACCCATCTATTATAAAGCTGTACTTGCCTGAAAGAATTTTATCATCAACAATTAGAAGACCTTTCTTAATAGCAAAATAGTCATATGCAGCTTGTAAATCATTAATTTTTGATGCATATTCCTTAAGTTCTTCTTTTGCCTTATCAATTTTTATTCTCAATTTTTCTATATCTCTTTTATTATCTTCGATTATATAATGAGGTATTCCTTCAAAATTGTATTCTAAATTTGAAAAACCAATGCTCTTTAAATAATGTAAAGGTTTATCAGCATCAGATTCATGAATATAGACCACAACATAAGCATTATTCCTATCCTTGCTGACCTGTTGTATCTGACAGAGAAAACCTTGCTCATCAATTGCTTGCGTATATGTTTGCGGCTTAATAAACTCCGGAATTATTCCTAAAAGAATCTTTACTTTGTCAGTATGAGACATACTGATATGCATATTAAGATCCGCCCATGGAATAAGAGAAAGAGTATCATTTTCAAGTTTGTTAATTTCGCTTCTAAAATCTTTAATCGAATTCTCAGACTTTATTATATCTTCAGACAGTCTTATAAGCTTATTATCATTTTTCGCTATTTCATCGTAATATTTCCTGTCAATCTCTCTTCTGACTTTAAAAAGCGGCTTTTTCGTTTTATCGTACTCTTCGAGTATTGATATGGCTTTTGATAACAGGGACATATCACTTTCAATACCGGATTCCATACTTTTGTCAAAACCCTTTGAGAATACATCTTCATACTCAGATTCTATGGGTATATCCTGTATATCCACTACTCCTTGCTTCATCAAGAATGTAAGCATCGCTTTTTTATCCTTGAAAAGACCGGTTATGCTGATTTTTTGCATATCAACGATTGCCATCTGTCACCTTTTCCATAACTAGTTCTACCGCTTCATTTACATATGGAGCTGCTAAAGATTTTAGTTCTTCGCATTTAAGGGCATATTCAGCATCAGCTTTTTGCACAAGTTTTGAAGCTTCATTTTCAGCTTTTTTCAATAGGGATTTATAGTTATTCTCTATACTATCTATACCTTTTTTTTCATATTCGGCATTTGATTTTTCTGCATCATGAAGCATCTGTTCAGATTTGTTA
>JBAZFL010000014.1:0-17379 GCA_041653455.1 Clostridia bacterium | reverse complement strand
GTGTGAAAATGCTTTTAAAAAGATTATTCAGTCATGTAGGTTTTTTCCAAAACCGGTTGATTTTATTGAAATATTAAACGGAAAAAAACAAGATCAGGCTACAATAGCCTGGATAGAAGTTCTAGGCGCCGTGAAGTCAATTGGTAATTATCAGAGCGTAAAGTTTTCTAATCCGGTAATTCATTCAGTTATTAACGCAATGGGTGGATGGGAGAATCTAGCCGCAACAATGACGATTGATGAAGAGAAATGGAAACAAAAAGAGTTTGAAAAACTTTATCAGGTTATGGAACGGCGAGGGAATCATCCTAAATATTTAGCAGGAGCACATGAGAATTCTAACACGCCGTCAATGATTGCAGCTTATGAAGATCGTACTGGAAAAAAATTCAATCAAGAAATAATTGAAATTGGATTTGAAGAACAAAAACAAATAAGTTCATGAGGTGAATTATGCCGGACGTAGTGCAAGAAGAATTAAATAAATATGGCTGGCCAAGTATTAAGATTTATTACGGCGAGTACAAAGGAGAAAACAAGTTTGTAAATCTGACCGTAAAACAAGCCGCCGCGGTAGCCGATAACATCGACGCGATTTATCGGTTTGTGGATAAGCATCAAAATAATAAAGTTTGGAATCCGGGGAAATGAAAATTACAACTGATATTTATTTGATATTTGCATGATTTTACATTTGATATTTATTTGATATTTAGGGGAGTATTAAAATTGACGAAATATAGAGATGATGTTTGCAGATTGGGAAAATGTAAAAATCACCCATGTGGCCATTTATGCGCTCCATTGATATTTATCGATGGCAATATTAAATCCAAAGAGGTTTTATTAAGTAATTTTTTAACAAGTCCACAAAATTTAGCATATAAAAATTACAACGAAACAATCGCAGAATTATCAGAGTATGTGGAAATCAGGGAAAAACGCAGAACCGAAAAACTTGAATCTATTTTATCTGAGCCGAACACTAGAGAAAAATTGATTAAATTAGCTTTACTGGCTCACTATTCGCAGCAGGAGATAGCTAAATATTTTCGACTGACCGAGGCCAGAATAAGCCAGATAATAAAAAACGCCCCATAAGAGGGCGTTTCTTTTCTCCTTTTTATTTCAGGGTTATTTTATTCAGGTTAGTCCAGCGTTCACCGGTTCCACTAACAGGAACTACCAGCAAATCAGTTCTGCCGAAGCTAATACGCACATCTTTAATTACTATATTAATTGACATTCCAGGCGTTTTGCGTGTCGGCCTGTCAATGACCATTACTCCCTCTTTGCCTATTAAGTTATTAAGTTCGTCCTTTGTCATTTTATTCTCCTTATAGAATTTATCTTTGTCTTTCTGTTTGATTTTGGGGGTTTAATTTACATCCAACTATGCTTGAGCGCATATCCGCCGTCACTGTCCGGCTTACCATTTCTGTTTCCGTGGGGTTTTGGCGTACCTTTTGGCCATATAGTTTTCCCCAGATTATAGACAACTGAAAATCCCATGTCCATTCCGCAGCCGGAAACACGCAACCCGGCGTTATTTCTGTCGTGGGGGTAAATGTCCATGATCCTGTTTATGTACCAATCGAGACAAATGAGTTTGTTCTTTTTGATTGCATAAAACGATAGGCGACGCATCATGCCGGAACTGGAAACATGGCGGCAGATACAATGCACTGTATCGCCCGCTCTGAGTATTTTTTTTATGTTCTTGATTGCCTCTTTTTTGTTTTCTTCCGCTTCAATTTTCTTATAGTTTTTCATGGTGTTTCCTCCCTTTAGTTTAAGTTTATGGTTTACCGTTTTTGATACAATCCCGTTTCAATCCGTCCGTAACATTCCACATAATCGGGTAATTGTTTTCACGCTCGTATAAGTGAACGATATTTTTATACTCACTTCTTTTAACATAAGCTAAAGGGATAAAACTGTTTTTAAGCATTGATTCGAGTGCGGTCTGCCGGTAATGTTCTCCATATCCATAAGCCATAGGGCAATAAATCTTTTTACCATCTTTAACTCTGGTAATATTTACGCTGTGATAAGTATTTCCGTTTACCTTATCAAACCACCTGACCGCATTTGCTACAAACTTAATTTTATTCATTATCAATCCCCCTTATAGATAAATATTAGTTAATACAATCAATCCTACTGCCGCCAATACCACCGCCGCGCCGAACATATACATCGGCAGACTATTGAGTGCCTGTTCCACGTTCACCTCTTCGATTTCAAACTCTGTTATTATTTTGTCACGCTCCGGGCAAGTCGAGCATTTGCCGTTGGTGTAGCAATTTCTACATGTTGTCATGGTGTTATTCTCCTTTTTAATTCTGATAAAGTTTTCATGGTTATTTCCTCCTGTTTGATCTTAATCGGCCTTCCGCTTTTACCGAGAATAGAAGCCGGTGATGAAATAATTGGTTCAGGTTTTCCGCCCTCTTCCCACATTTCATCAAATATTTCAGAATCAGTATCATATTCCGTGCTGCCGATCCCTTCATCTGTAATCATACGGATAGTGCGCCCATCCTTATGGCGTATCCCCTCAAATTTACATCCGCCGTGGTGTTTTACTTCATCTGCTCCAAATAAATTTAAGGCATCGGTAAGATGTGCACCAACTGGGGAATTTTCGTTATACCATTTTTTACTCATGATGGAATCCTTTCTACTCTTCAATTATAAGGTTCGCTTTTTTAGCTGCCGCAATCATCATTTGCTTTTGGCTCTCCGTCATTGTGCGTCCGCCGACCGGTTTGCCATCAATAAAATTTACCCCGAAATAGGGCTGTGCTTCTGTGGAAGAAATATGATTAATGATAATCTCATATTCTTTCCCTTCTTCTCTTTTTATTATCAGGCTTGTTTTGTTTCCGCTTGTGATCTTCATTTTTTTAAACCTCCTATTTGCATGATTTTTTTTGATTTTATTGATTAAATCTATACCTATACCAGGTATAGGTATAGACGGCTAATCACCATATCCCTCAGTTGTCTGATCATCCATCCAAGCAACTAGTTCTTTGATCGACCAATTTTCAAGCGCCGCTTTTTGGGGGATAGTTAAAACGTAATTACCGTAATTATCCTCAATTTCCCTGCCCCTACCGCGCCGAAAAACAGAAATTTCCAATGGCAGGGCGGAAAAATAATCAGCAATTATTTTTTCTTCCGCGATAGCGGCCTGTTGTGCGGCATAATTAGCCGCCTGAATTTCTTCAGCAACTTTCATTTCGGCCCATTCCATTTCGGGTACTTCCCTGATGAAGAAATTTCCCGTGGATTTGCCACGGGAAAATCCTTTTTCAGAGGTGTAGCCGACGTGCCACTCCTCTACTCGTCCGGTAGAGGGGTTTATGACAAATTTATTTCTCCCTCCGTATCCCATTATACACCTCCCTCCAGCGTCACTTTGTACGTTACGGCAGGCTTTGCGTACTGCCGCACCTGCTCAATAGTTAGTTCTGCCCCGCGCAGCTCGGCAGGAAGAACTAACGGAATCTCCGTGAAGCTCTCGCATAGGCAGGAAAGGGAGTGGGGCAACACACCACAAACCCTTTTCCCCGCCACGGCCTCTGGTGAGGCGTGGCTAATTACTTCTGTGAGAGAGTCAGCCAGGCCGATCTCCCTCAAATATTCTACCAACCCCGGATGTCGGGTAACGATTATGTCAATTGTATTTTTCATGTTTTTTTCCTCCTGTTTTATTTTTGTGATTATATACAGCAATACACATGCCAACTATACTATATAATGTATAATAATATGTAAGTAGTTGATTAATAAGGCAATAAAAAATAATTAGGGGTACAATATATAAGTTTACATAAGTTAAAATCCGGCAATAAATGTCGAATTAAAACATAAAAATAAGCAAATAAACGATAATAACTATTACAAATCAATGCTTTGACAAAATTGTCGAATAAAATAGCGTTTTGGCAAGAATTGTCGAATAATTAATCAATATTAAATGATATTAATTAATATATATGTTGTGCGTATCAGTCAACCTGCATTTAAGTCAATAAATCACGCTAACATTATAATATATAATATTAATTGAGGTAAATTAAAGATTAAAATTTAATTTCTCCCCTATATATATAATAGATAAGTACCGCCGCGTGTCCGCCGAGAGCGATAGCGGCAAGGCGGAGATAATGAGAGTACAAAAACGATGATAGAACAACCAGTAAAAGAGCCAAAACTGGCTCCAAAAACGATACAGGCCATGCAGTACGTTGATGCAGGATTAACACCGAGACAAGCCCTGCAAGCAGTTAATCTGAAAAGCAATATCTCTAACCAGGCAATAAGCAAATTCAACGCTAAATATAAAAAATACAGCTTAACAACACCAAAAATGCAAAAATTAGCAAGCAAGGCGTTGCAGGATTGCCTCAGCGATAAGCCAATCAACGGAGAGATATTACCTAGTTATACCAATAAGATTGCGGCGGCCAGTATGGTTTATGATCGCATTGAGCCAGTAATCCGGCAAAATCTGAACATCAATGTTGATGTTCATCCAGTCGATTTGAGCAGGTGGAGCAACCGTATATCTGTGGATAATTCACAGATTATAGCTGTTGATAAGTAAGCAATCGTTAAAAACGTAATAAAATCAACACTAGTAAGTTTACATAATACAGGTTATAGGACACGTTTTGAAGTAAGTTATTGAAATCAGGTAAGTTAATTCTAATGCACAAAAAACAGGCAAAACCAAAGTGGTAAAACAATTAGGGTGCAAATAGTATGATGTGATTATGGGTAGATTATATCATTGGTGAGGGTAGGTTGCCAGCGGTACGATGATGTGAGTCCCAGGTGCTCCGGTGGGTGTGTCTGAGGAGGAGGAGGGGTGGGGGGAAAATCTTATGGTTCGTGGTGTTGTGGTGATAGTCCCCATTCCAGTACGCGCCAAATTTTTCAAAAACGGGTTTTAGGAGTTTTGCATGGGTTGTAAGAAAGGTAAGAAAAAGCTAAGAAAGGCAAAAAGAAGCGTGGTAAATAGTAGTTGGTTGCTACTTAAGAGATGACTTTAAACAAAAGAGACTATAGTCATCGGTCTGTAAGGAGAGAAAAATGATGTACAAAGACAATTTTATAGTGGTAGTTAGGTCTAGTGGAAGAATCATGCGGGAATTGGACGGGGTTGTAAAACTTCCGTTCGGTTCAGAGTATGAATTACTTCTAAAGAACAAGGATTCACGGAAAGCGGTGGTTGGTGTTGAGATAGATGGTGTTGATGTTTTGTCGGGTAGGGCATTGATAGTTCATTCCAATTCACAGGTTGAGTTGAAGGGTTTTATGGATGGGATGACTGTTAGAAATGCATTTAAATTCATTCACAAGACCCAACAGATTGCCGATCATCGTGGTGACAGGATAGATGATGGTTTGATAAGAGTATCCTTTAGGTATGAAAAGACCATAGAGTCGCACATTGATATAATTCATCGTTATGATATTTGGGATTATTCATATCCGTATGGGTACAGACCACATATTATAACATGCGGAACATCCACTTATACCACCTCCACAGGTTTTGCTTCCGGTGGTTCTTGCGGTAGTGTAATGGATTGCTGTGCTGCTACTGCTGCTGGTTCTTTTACGAACAATAATATCGCAAAGGACGAGGGAATTACCGTTAAGGGAAGTGACGTTAATCAAAATTTTAGTGTGGGATACACAAGAGAATTAGAAGATTGCGCTCATGTCATTATTCTAAAGTTAAGCGGTATTTCTGATAATGGCATAGAAATCAAAGAACCCCTAACGGTAAAAACCAAACTGGAGTGTGTAACTTGTGGTGTAGTTTCCAAGTCAAATAATAGATTTTGCGGAAATTGCGGTACAAGTTTAAATATTTACTAATTTAGCAACCAACTACTATTTTTAAAGAAGAAGCGGAAATGAGTGGGGTAGTTCTAAGTATTCTGTGCCTGAAAAACAAGTTCCCAGTAGTGAGGACGAGCATATAGACTGGGGAGAGTTTAAGACTGATATTTATTGTAATAATGACCCTAATTTTGGTGGATAATGCTTAAAAGAATAAAAGATTATTTCTGGTATGAGGAAGGGAAAGTGGCCAACTTTTTTGCTATTGGTTGGGGATTTTCCAATACGTCATTTATTTGTATTCTTAAGTTTCCAATATTTATATGGGATTGTAAAACATTTTCTATTTCTAATGACAGTTTTTGTTATGGACTTCATTTTCGTTATGTAACCTTTTACTTTCGTATTCGCAGTAAAGAACAATGCCGTAAATCTGGTAAAAAATATTTATTCCATAATCAGTATTGGTGGAAACCTATTAATAAATTTTGTTATTTTGTTTCCCGTGAAGAAGTAAGGAATAGATTAACTGGAATAACTAATTTTCATTTAGGTAGATAATGATAGATTTCAAGCCAAATCCAGAGATAGCGATGAACCGGAAGGAGTTTAATCCTGATGTTCACAAGGCTATATATCGTTCAGATTATGCTGGTATTTTCTCTGAGATTGCGGCTGGGCGGTTGGAAGCTAAGTCTGCCTACAGATGGCTGTGTTTAAACGATTTGTTCTTTATCACGTATTTCGTTATGGAGAATCCCATAATGAACTGCCCATTTGGAGTTCAGGCTTGTGACATGGTTCAGGACAATGATCCATATACCGGATATGACGTTGAGATATGGGCTAGAGGACACCTTAAAAGTTTTACAATGACACAGGGACAGAGAGTCCAGAGGATTCTACAGAACCCCGAAACGTGCTCCCTAATTCTTTCCTATAAGAAACCTGCAGCGGATAAGTTCGTGTTTGCTATCATGCAGACGCTAGAGAAACCGATTTTAATACAAAGTTTTCCAGATATACTTTATGAGCGACCGTCTACGCAGAGTCCTTCTTGGTCTGTGCAGAACGGAATCATAGTAAAAAGGAACTCCACATCGAGGAAAGAAAAGACCGTTGAGGGCGCCGGTCTTTTAGAAGGTATGCCGACAGGTGGTCATTGGGACGATATGGACTATGACGATGTTGAGACCTTAGATACAGCCGGTTCTCCCGATATTACCACCGATCTAATTGACGCTTACGAAATGTCTAAGAACTTGGGCATGCCGGACGGTTCAACACGCAGAAGAATTATCGGTACATTCTATTCTCATTTTGGTTTGTTGTGCCATTTACGGGATAAAAAAGATATTAACGGCAATCCCCTGCATATGGTTCGGGTTATTCCTGCTACGGACAATGGAGAGAAGAATGGTAAGCCTATTTTCTTGGCGCAATCTGCGTTGGATGAACTAAAAACCGACACTTACTCTTTCAACACACAGCAATTATGCAATCCTACTCCTACTGCGGAGATAAAACTTAACTTCAACTGTTTAAGACCGATTGAGCACCAGTTTTTACCAAAGAACCGTTTGAAGTTCGTCTTGATTGACCCTGCTGGAGATGATGATGTCACGAAAGGGAAGAACAACGACAAATGGGCGATAGGTTGCCTTTCGATTGAACCCGTAATGGACGATTTAGGAATGTCCAAAGTATTTATAGAGGATATTGAATACGGTCAAATGGCTCTGGAAACGGCGATAGATACGGCTGTTGACGTTCATCTTAGAAACGGAAGGATAACGGGTACGGGTATTGAAAGAGTCGGCACAGACACAACCTATGACCATATCATAAGGGGTTTGAGGGCTAAACGAAGAAGGGCGGAGATTAAGAAATCCGAAAGAGATTTTGGGAATATTGTTTTGCTTTCTCCTGATGGGAAGAAAAAGACTCATAGAATCGAATCCTCTTTGGCCTATCCGTGGAACAACGGCATGATTTATTACGTTTCTCATTTAAGAGAGGACGTTTTAATGGCGATTAAAGACGAGGCCGACAAGTTCCCGTTTTTCCACGTTGATATACTTGATATGATTTCTTATATTTACAAACTCATTGAAAAGATGCAGTTCAATTTTCAGCTTCAGGCAGACGAAGATACGGAAGACGAGGATTATGATTTTCGTGATGAACCGCAGACTGGGCGTTCTATGATATCGGGGTATTAGGGGGAATTTTGGCTAAAGACATTAAGTGGCTCGAAAAGAATATTTCCAATATGAACATTGCCAACGACCTTGACGAAGACACACGCAATAAGGTTGCCGAGAAAGCGATTCGGGGTTATCAGATTGACGTAGCTTCCCGCAAGGAATGGGAAGACAAGGCCGAGGAGGGGCTGAATATTGCCCGTCAGGTCACAGAAACCAAGAACTACCCCTTTAAGAACGCCGCTAACATCAAATACCCCCTGATTGCGATTTCAGCTATTAACTTTGCGGCGCGTGTTTATCCGCAGATTATTCAGGGTTCGGATATTGTCAAGGCGCAGATTGTCGGACAGAACAACCCCGAAAAAGAGGCCAGAGCGAAACGGGTTTCCCAGCACATGAGTTATCAGCTTTTGGAGCAGATGTCCGAATGGGAATCCGACACTGACCAACTGCTGACCTCTCTCCCTGTTTTGGGAATGTATTTCAGGAAAACCTATTACGATCCGATTCTGAAACGGAACAGAAGTTTGGGGGTTTCTCCGCTGGATTTGGTTGTGAATCAGAAAATCAAAGATTTGGACACATCGCGCCGGATAACAGAAAAACTCTATCTGTATAAAAACGACGTGATTGAACGAGAACGCAGTGGTTTGTATTTTGAGAAAGTTTCCGAGGCAATGGAAAGCAATGATGATGAAAACAAAGCCGAACTTTTTCTGGAACAACACACATGGATAGACCTTGACGAAGATGGATATGATGAACCGTACATTGTGACGCTTCATGAGCAGTCTCGCAAACTGGCGCGGATTACCGCACGGTACGACGCAGAAGGCATACTGGAAAAGAAAAACAAAGTCTGGCGCATAGAACCGGTTCAGTATTATACGGATTACGGTTTTCTGCCAGATCCGAAAGGCGATTACTATAAGATCGGATTTTCTCATTTACTGGGAGCCATCAACGAAGCCATTTCCACCAACATCAACCTTTTACTGGATTCAGGACACTGGGCGAACACCCACAACGGCTTTATCTCGCAGGGGATTAGGTTTAAAGGCGGAAAACTGACCTTTGAGCCTAATGAATGGAAGACTGTTGACGTTTCCGGAGCTGTCTTAAAGGACGGTATCGTACCGCTCCCTACTAAAGAGCCTTCCACTGTTTTGTTCCAGCTTCTTGGGTTGCTCATTGAGACCGGAAAAACTCTTTCCTCCGTTTCCGAGACCATGACCGGAGAAATGCCGGGACAAAACACCCCTGCGACAACCGTTTTGGCGATGATTGAACAGGGCATGAAAGTGTTCAGTTCCATTTATAAGCGCGTCTATCGATCCTTAAAATCGGAATACAAGAAGCTCTATCGGTTGAACCGTCTTTACATGGATGAAGTTGAATACGTCAGGGTTTTGGATTCCGCACAGGCTGTTTTCCAGAGGGACTACGACCTAAACGACTTGGATATTGTGCCGACTGCCGACCCGACTATTTCTTCCGAAGCGCAGAGATTGGCGAGAGCGAGGGCAATACTTGATACGTCGGAAATGAATCCGTGTCCTTCAGGTAGAGTGGAAGCACTTAGGTATTACTACGAAGCAATAGGGGTGCCAAACTTGGACAAATTACTTCCAAAGCAGGAAGTTGAACAGGCTTTGAGTTCACCGCCTCCCGACCCGAAACTTATCGAAACACAGGCAAGAGTCATTCAGATGCAGGAGCAGTCTGAACACGCCCACAATAAAGATATGCGTGAGCAGGTGGAAATGGAAGCCAGGGTTGAATTGATAATGGCGCAGGTAGGTTTGACCAAAGCACAGGAATTGAAAGCCATAGCCGATGCCGAGGGTGTAGAGGCAGGGCAGAACATAGAGTCATACAAATTAATATCAGACAGGTTGAAACAAGAAACAGAGTTTGAACTTAGAAAAAAAGAGATAGGAGCAAAGAATGCAGAACAAGGAAATAACTCTGGAGATGGAGGCGGACGAACTGACGCTGTGGAAGAACAACCCGTCAACCCAGAAGGTGTTCAAGTTCCTGAAGGAGATGCTTCAATGGAACAAGGACAGTCTGGCGAGGGGTTCGACTTACAACAGGCTCTCGATGGAGCAGACAGCATTAGCGACATCCGAAGTATTGGGCAGAATCTCAGGTATGGAAACGCTGATGAATCTGCAGGTGGAGTCTAAAGAAGAAAACTCAAAGGAGGATTAGATGATTGTACCGAGTGGTCATCGGGTTTTAGTAACCCCCGACACCGTAGATGAAAAGCAGGGTAGTATTTATTTAGCGGTTGAAACAAAAGAGCGCAGACAGAATGAACAGGTCATGGGAACGATTGTCGCCATCGGCAAAACAGCATGGTTGGCATTTGACAAGGGTGAACCGTGGGCGGAAGTTGGACAGAGAGTATTTTACGCCAGAAACGGCGGGTGGCTGATTACAGACCCCGATACCAAAGAGAAGTTCGTTCTCTTAAATGACGAAGACATTTGCGCCACCATAGAGAAGGGAGAATAAGATGCCGGACGAACAAGAGACCAACGATAATGGTATTGATTATGAGAAAATTGCAAAGTCTAAAGGTTGGAAGCCTAAAGACGAATTTTCAGGTGAAGCGTGGATAGGTGCGGAAGAGTTTGTAAAGCGTGAACCGCTTTTTGAAAAGATAAAAGGTCTTAAATCCGAAATCAAGGAAGTTCATTCGAGTAATACCGAATTGAAAACGCTTGTTAGGACAATAACAGAACAGTTCAAAGAAGCAAAAGACGTTGCCGTTAAAAAGGCGATTGACGATTTAAAAGCTCAAAAGAAAGAAGCAATCGAAGTAGGCGATGTTGCTAAAGTCGAAAAGATTGACGAACAGATTGAAGCTCAGAAACAGATCAAAAAAGACGTTCCCCCTCAGGTGGAGATAAAACCGGAAATTAAGGAATGGATTGGGAAAAACAAATGGTTTGATGAAAACCAAAAAATGCAGAGATTCGCTCTTTCCTTCAATAAGGCGTATACCGCCGACAACCCCGAAGCGTCCTTGAGTGACGTTTTGGAAGAAACCGAAAAGGCAGTCCGTATGAGATTTCCAGATGAATTTAAGAGCAACGCGGCTCGTCAGGAGCAAGCATCACCAGTGGAGTCACCTTCTAGCGAAGGGAAAACAAAAGTCAAAGGTTATGGGCGGGACAGATTAAAAACCGATGAACAACGCATGGTTTATGACCAGTGCAAGAAGCACGGCGTTTATACCGACATGACAGAATATGTTAAACAATTAGAGGCACAAGGAGCATTAGAATAATGGCAGACGAAACATTGAAGAATGAAAGACCGGACAGAAGCGAGAGAAAACGTGTTCCTCTTGGACAGAGAAACAGAATATCATTCAATACCGAAGAAGGTTATCACTATCACCTTATCAACGATAAGGACGGTAGATTGCAGAAAGCAATAGAAGGTGGATATGAATTTGTCGAATCAGACAAAAATCTAGGCGACCCGATTGTGGGTACGGCAAAGAAAATGGGTAAAAATGTTTCTATGCCTGTCGGGAATGGAACCACCGGATACCTCATGCGTATCAAAAACGAATGGTATGACGAAGACCAGAAAGCGAAACAAAAACTGGTTGATGACTCTGAAAAAGCTATGCAACGAAAAGGCAAAAACGAATACGGCGAAGGTTTGGTTGACGAAAAACTATAACCTCTTTCTCTCCTTATAATCTTTAAGGAGAAACAAATGAGTAATTCCAACAAGCCTTTTGGGTTCCGTTGGGTAGGTTCGCTTTCCGGCGCACCTATTTCCGGCTCAGTCCAAAAGTTTTATACTGACGATTCCACCGCCTTTTATGTCGGTGATACCGTTATGACACAAGGTACAACGGGTCAGGTGTATGCAGATGACTGCTTACGTCCCGCCGTTGTGAAAGCCGCTAACGGCAGTGTAGTTCTTGGCGTGGTGGTAGGTTTTGAACCTCTCCCCGCAAGTCCAACTCTGCGTTATCACACATCCTCAACCGCACAGTATGTCCTTGTCAATGTTGACCCGATGGCTATTTACGAAGTTCAGGGCGACTCGACTGTATGGACAGCAGACGACATCGGCACGAATGCCGCCATTACCGTATCCACGGGTTCTACAACCACAGGATTAAGTAATGCTGTTATTACGTCACCGTCTGAATCTGCTTCAGCGAGCGTGTTGATTGTCGGTCAGGCTCCCTATGCGAACAACGAAATGGGAGCTTATTGTATCTTTTTAGTGAAAATGAACTTGAACCAGTACGCCAACGGCGCACTCGGAATTGAATAAGGGAGGAAATGAATTATGGCTATTATCAACACTGGTAATTTTCCTGCCGCATTAGTTCCGTTGCAGGTTAAATGGTTCGGTGAAGTTTACAACGAGTATAAGGCGGAATATCCCGCACTTTTCGATGTAGAGAAATCAACACGGGCTTATGACGAAGAAAGCGGTATCATGGGTTTCGGTCTGGCTTCTGAAACGGGTCAGGGCGAATCTGTAACCTACGATGAAGCACGTCAGACCTACACCAATCGTTACATCCACAAGAAATACACCAAAGGTTATATCGTTACTGAAGAAGCGATTGACGACAATCAGTATGATATTTCCGTTCTTGGGAAACGTGAAGCAAGGGCATTGGCTTTTGCTATGCGTCAGACAATGGAAACATTGGCGGCTAATGTTTACAACAGAGCTTTCAATGCCTCTTATACGTTTGGTGACGGTGTACGCCTTTGCGTAACTAACCATCCTCTTTTCGGCGGTGGAACGTGGTCTAACGTCCTGTCGATCAGTTCTGACTTGTCAGAGGCCGCTTTGGAACAGGCTTACATTGACATCTCCGGCTTTACGGATGACAGAGGAAACAAGATTGCGATTAAACCCAATTCATTGATTGTCACACCGACCAATGAGTTTGAGGCACATCGTATTCTGAAATCCGTTCTGCGTGTGGGTACAGGCGACAACGACACCAACGCCCTTAGAGATATGGGTGCTTTTCCTGGTGGCGTGAAAGTCAATCATTACCTGACCGATTCTGACGCTTATTTCATTCGGACAAACTGCCCTGATGGAATGAAGATGAAAGAACGCAAGGCAACTTCTTTCGGAGCCGACAACGACTTCGATACAGCCAATGCGAAATTCAAGGCTTCTTTCAGAGTGTCATTTGGTGTGACCGACCCAAGAGGAATATTAGGGTCTGCTGGCGTATGACATTAAGTATTTAATTTAATTGCCAAATCACCTATCCGTAAGGAGGACAACTTGGCTAAATACAAAACTCCAAAAGAGTTACATCCACTTTATCAATCTTGGTCGTGGATGAGAAGGATGTCTAAAAAGTATGTTTTAAGTGATGATTGGAAAAATGATTTTTACTGTTTCGTAAACGAAATGGGAGAACGACCAAGTAATCAATATAAAATATACAGAAAAGACAAAACAAAAGGTTATTGCAAAGAAAACTGTGAGTGGAGAGAGATTATTCCTAACGAAGATAAGTCAACTTATCAAAAACTTTGGAGGAAACGAAATCCAGAGAAAGCTAAGAATAACGACTTAAAGAAGATGTACGGAATAACTTACGATGACTTTAAAACCATGCACGATAAACAAGAAGGATTATGTGCGATTTGTGGACAACCAGAAAAATATAACGGTTCGCTTGCTATTGACCATAATCACAAAACTGGAAAAGTGCGTGGGTTGCTTTGCACGAACTGTAACAGGGCGTTAGGTTGCTTTATGGATTCTACTGATAATTTAAAAAATGCACTTAGCTATTTAGAAACCTACCGTGTCTAAAATTTAACTAAGGGGTGGGGAAACCTGCCCCTTTAAAATCTCTTTAATGAGAAGGGTTGTGCGATTCAATCCAAGGAGAAACAAATGAGTAGACTAACAAATAGGCCGGGCGGAATACGGTCAAAAGCCGGTATGGTTTTGGGTATTTTAACCGCAGAACCTACTTCGGCTGAATCAGAAAATTATACAACTTACGTTGGTTCCGGTCTGACAGATTTCGGCGGTCTATGGATGGAATCAGACGGTCTGCATTGGAGCTACAACGGAACGGAAAAATATATTTCCGAAAGCTATTCCGGTAGTGGCGGTGGAACGGGTGTAGGCGACCTTGACGGTGTTTATTCCAATGGTCATACGATTACATTGGATGAAGGGGCTGTTCGTTTAAATGACGCTACAACGTCCACAGCTAATTCTTTTGAGATAGTTCAGAGTGGGGCGAAGTCCGGCAACCTGATAGACGTAGCCGTCAATGCCGCACTGACCGGTAATGTCATTGATATAGACATGAACTTGGGTCTTGCGTCTAAGGCGATTTATATTGATGCCGGTGCTGGAACAAAAACCGCTAATTTGATTGACGTTAAGCATGATGGTGACGGCAACATTGATGTGTTCGGCGTGACAGCTACGAATACGGGTTCTGGTGCGATTTTCGATATAGACATGAACGGACTTGCGACCGGAGAAGTCATTAATGTGGATATGAACGCCGCTGTCGGAGCGAAGTTCCTTTATGTTGACGCCGGTGCGGGTACGAGAACTGCCGACCTGATTGACATTAAACACGATGGTGACGGCAATGTGGATGTAATGAACATCACCGCCACGAATACTGGTACGGGTGCTATATTTGATATAAGCATGGATGGTGCGGGTTCGACTTCGGGTGTGTTGCTTGTTGACATGAACGCCGCTGTCGGTGCTGAATTTTTATCTCTGGATGTTGGCGGTGGTATCAGAACCGCTAACCTTTTCGACATTACCTACGATGGTTCGGGTGCTGTGGACTTCATGGCAATTACCGCAACCGATACCAGTTCCGGTCATATCTTCGATATTGACATGGGCGGTTTGCACACAGGCAACGTCATTGACATTGATATGGATGCGGCTGTTGCTTCTAAAGCTATCTATGTTGATGCGGGTGGCGGGACACGGACGGCTGATTTAATCGGTGTCAAGCATGACGGTGACGGTAATGTTGACGTTATGGATATTACCGCAACCAATACCGGTACAGGTGCGATTTTTGACATTAGTATGGACGGTGACGGGTCTTCCAGTGGTGTATTTGCAGTGGATATGAACGCCGCCGTGGGTGCTCCTTTGATGGCGATTGATTGCGGTGCAGGAACGAGAACGGCTGATTTGTTTGATGTGACCTTTGACGGTGACGGGAATGTGGGTGTCATGGACATCGACTGCACCAATACCGGTTCGGGTAATCTGTTAGACGTTGACATTGACGGTATCCACACCGGAAATATTTTAGACATTACTTATGGTACGGCGGCTTCCACCGGTGACGCTATCAAAGTCACAATGGGAACTAATGTAGCCGGTTCTGCTGTTGTGTTGGTTGGTGCTGGTGCAAGGTCTGACGATTTAATCAAGATTGATGACGGCTCTACGGGTTCCGGTCATATCTTCGATATTAATTTAACTGCGGCCTATACGGGAAATGTCATTGATATTGCAACGGGAAATACGACTGTGGCGGCGGCTCCGATTAATATCACCAGGGGGACGGGAACGAATACGGCGGCTTCGATTGCGATTACTGATGCCGGCACTTCTTCCGGTGGTGTCATTGATATTAACGTATCAGGTATTGCGACCACGGCGGCTGTTTTGGATATTACTTACTCGGCGGCGGCTACCAATGACGCAATCGCTATTACGACTGCTGATGCTGTTGCGGCTTCCGCTTTAGTGCTGACGGCGGCAGGTGCAAGAACCGATGACCTGATTAAGATTGTTGATTCCTCTACGGGCAATTCCCATACATTCGACATTGACTTCTCCGGTGTCTATACCGGCAACTGTCTGGATATTACATACGCTTCGGCGGCGGCTACCGGAAACGCCATTGACCTGAATATGGGTACTAACGTAGCGGGTATGGCTATTGACATTGCAACTGCCGCAACCGGTACGAACAATGAAGGTTCCGCAATCAACATCACTCATACGGGTAATCTGGTTGAAGGTGCTTGCGTTCTTAGACTGGATACGACTTCTAATCCCGCCAATGCTGACGGCAATATTGTTGAGTTGATTCAGAGAACCGGAGCAGGTCAGGCAGGGAATAACCTTCTCTATTTGAGTGCCACAGGTACGAATGTTGAAGCTATCAAAGTTGATGACGGTGCTGTTGTATTTGATGAAACCCTGACCGTTACCGGTGCTTGTACGTTTTCTTCTACGATTACGTACAGGGACAAGACCGAAACCGTTGCCGCTACCAATGCCATTTCTGCTGACGAGTCCGGTTCCGTGTTCTTCCTGAGTCACGCTACGGAATTTGTTTCTACACTTCCTGCTCCTACGGCTGGTTTGCATTTCACCTTTATCGTTGCCAATGCTCCCGAAACAGATTCCTACACAATCGTTACCAATGCTTCTGCTAATATCATTGTCGGTAACGCTTCTTCTGCCGAGGATGCGGCTGGTAGTTGTGATTTTGAAGCGTCCGGTTGCGACACGATTACCTTCGTGGATGGCAAGGCTGTTGTTGGAGATTGGGTGGAATTGTTCTGTGATGGAACGAACTGGTTTACCAGAGGTTGTTCAAGCGTACAGGATGCCATTACCTTTACTACCGCATCCTAATAAATAAAAAAGGAGAATTTAGATGACGGAAAAATTGAAAGAGAAACTTGAGGCAAGAAAAGCGGAGTTACAGGCAGATTTTGATTTTCTTGGAGAAACCATAAAGGTTCTTCAGAAAGAAATAGCCGACAAACAACGACAGATTCAGGCCGGTCAAGTTGCTCAGGTTCAGATTTCAGGCGCATTTCAAGAAGTTAATAAACAACTAAACTAACCAAACGCCTTTGGGGGTGTGGCGGAAACACCCCCGCTTTTAAATGCTTAAAGACGATAATTACATAAAAGGTGATCCGTTAGCAATTTGCGATTTATGCAGTTTGCAGTTTCACGCTTCAGAATTAAAGAAAATGTGGAACGGTCTGTACGCTTGCAAAGATGATTGGGAGCCTAGACCGGAATACGAAACACCGAATAAGCCGTCTAAGCCTAGAAAACTTCCTTTTACACGACCAGAAGGAAACGACAAATTTATGACTGTTGCCGAGAGGAATCCTGACTTGCTATGAAGATAGCCTCTTTAAATGTAAAACCATATTATAATACTGACTCAATAGCTGAAGGTATTGCTACTGATGATATGATGGACTGTATTTTAGAGGCGGTTCCAGGCGAGGGCTTTATTCCCCGCAGGAGACCG
>JBAZFL010000013.1:0-17740 GCA_041653455.1 Clostridia bacterium | reverse complement strand
CAGACTGTTTTCTAAAGTCCTGTATCCATATTTGCTGTCAGAATAAAGCATAAGCGATTTATCCTTGATATTCTTATTCATTGCTAGTACGAATCCTGTAGAGGGTCTGTCGTCATCAGCTTCTTGCCTTATGCATGTTCCAAAAGGAATTTCATATTTATACTTTTCACATTCATACCCAAAAGGCATGTAGAAATTCAATTGAGGAATGCATTTGTCATGCTGTCCGAATTCCTTCCATTCGCAAGTGACATCATAAACAAGATTTGATGAATCTTTATCAAGATATATGGTTACATTTAATTCGGAATTCATAAAAGCTACAGTATAAGTAAGAGACTGTCTTAAAAGTTCCTGTCCTTTTTTGTATCCGGTTATCTTGACATTTTCAGTTATCTCCTTAACATTCATATACCTTCCGACAATCCATGATGTCATTTTCTTCAGAGTGTTTTCCTCAATATATCGAAATACTCCTGCTGTTCTTGTGCTATCAGCATAATCGGAACCTGTAGATTTATCAGTAAAAGATATAATTGATGCATTTATAGGATTGAAACTGACGCGGATTTTGTCATTTTCAAGGATGTAAGCAGGAAATTCAATAATTCTGTCATGAGGTTCATAGCTATATGTAATAGTTTTTTCAATATCAGATTTCAATATGCAGGTTGAGTAACCTAGCGCCTGAACATCCATTTCCACTAAAATTGTATAATAATACTGACCTCCCCAGCCTCTGTTAATACTGTCACTTACAAGCTGATGATTAAGCCTTAAGCCTTTACTGTCAATGAAATACATGGTCTTAACATCATAGTCCCAATTCCAGACATCAATACGAACATTTTCCTTTCTTGAGAAACAAGAGGGATTGAATACTGTGAATACACGGGTCGGCCCTCTGCCTCTGCATACCTGGCTGATTTTTAAGTCCTGGATACCGTAACCGACTCCAGCTCCTTCTGATACTGTTAATAGCTCGTCATCTTTAGAGATAATATAATCGGAAAGATTTATATTGTTTGATATTTCACGTATAGCGGCACTTCTTTGAACATTTGCTGTGGCAAAAACCTTTTGATATTCACCCATTGCATATTCTCTGGTATCAGCTTTACCTGAACCTGTAAGAATGTCGTGAAACTGATTGAAAAGCAATTTCTTCCATGCTGATTCAAAGGTTTTTTCTGGATATTTCATAATGCCATTTATAGCAGTTGCTGATGCAAGAGCCTCTGATTCATTTAAAAGAGCTTCAGAATATTTATTACCTTTCTTAATTTTCGCCTGACTAGTATAGCAGCCTGTAAATATAAAGTTCAATTCGCCTTTTACAATTGGCAGATTTTCTTTAACCTTTTCCAGTGTTTTAAAAAAGCTTCTGTATGTGCCAAATCGGATATTCGGCCAAATCGGCCATTTGTCCATATCTATAATTCTCTCGAGATCTCTTCTTGAAGGTCCGCCGCCATGGTCTCCGACTCCGTAAACATACATCATCGTATCATGTTTTGTATCATAAGTGAAAGAAGGTACAAGCAAAACAGGAGCGGAAGTTATCTTGCCATTGTAGTGTGTAGGATCATTATATACCAATACTTCAGCACCAGAAGGCGATTGCCATCTGTATGCAGCAATCTTGTTGAATCCTCTTGCATGATAATAGTACTTAATGCCGGCATTTTTAAGCACTTCAGGGTCATTTTGCGAATGCCCGAATGTGTCCGGCTCATAATCAAGATCAAATGATTCATATGGTAAATCTAAAAGCTTTGAAAGATATTTCTTTGTATATAGTATATGCTTTGCTTTGCTTTCGCCTGAAGGCATATTCTTATCAGCTTCAACCCAAGTTGATGCTGCGACTTCCCAGCGGCCTTCTTTTACTCTCTTCTTTATTTGTCTGAGCATGTGCGGATCATGTTCCTCTACTATCTGGTATACAGATGCCTGAGATTGTGAGAAAGTATATTCCGGATATTCATCCATCAGATCCAGCATGGTTCTGAAAGTGTCCAGTGTTATTGATACTGTCTCATCATATCTCCACATCCAGTTCATATCGATATGAGCATGTGCAACACACAGAAGAGTAAATCGTTTCATATATTCAGAAAGCGCTGCAAGTTCCTTTTCGCATTTCAGAACAGTTTTTTTAGTAATAACACCTTCTGATTTATTAGCTTCATATATTGTTTCTATAGCCTTTTTTATGATTTCCTTGAATCCGAAATTGTACAGCCTTTCAGACTCATTTGCATACTCAAGTTGAGAAATAATTCTATCAGCCCAATAACTTTGATCTTTTACCTGTATAAGGTTTTTTAGCAGATTCTTTGAGTTTTCCATGATAAACCTCCAAAATTGATACTTAATAGACGAAAATCTATTTTAATTGTATAATGAGTATACTGATACAGCAATTATGAAATCAGACAAATTATTAAGAAAAAATGACATTATGTAAAATGAAAAAACCAGTTATAGCATTACAAAATCTGAATATGGAAATAAATCTGGGTTGTTTGAAGATAAAGGTAGTTTCTCTTGTTGATGTTCCTGCTGAACCGTACTGGCATGTTGCCAATCACTCGCATACTGATTTTGAACTGCATGTTATACCTACTGGGCAGGGAAGAGTTGAGATAGAAGGGGTAAGTATAAATCTCAAGGCTAATGATTTCTACATCACAGGGCCATATGTGAACCATATGCAGCAGTCACTTCATTCCGACCCTATGAGAGAGTATTGTCTTGAATGCGATATTTCGATATGTGATGACAAAAATGAAACATCTCTTACAAAAGAAGAAGCAGTGTTTCTAATAAACAGCCTGTCAAAAACGTACCAGAAGGCATATAACAATCCGGATATTGTTTCTCTTTTTGACATGGTTTTCGAAGAAGACAAGTCAAGAGATACTGGATTCTATATAAAAATGCAGCTTCTTATACTAGATATACTGATGACTGCTTTTAGGCATTTTACTATTGAGGAAAAGACCAGATACGACTACGTTATGAGTAATAAGACAACAGATGAGCTCAGGATTACAAAACTTATTAATTTCATAAAAGCTAATTACAAAAAGGATATACTTTTAGAAGATGTAGAGAAAACGCTTTTTCTGACAACAAGACAGATAAACCGGCTCATGATAAAGGGGTTTGGGTGTACATTCCATACATATCTTTACAGATACCGGATAAGCAAAGCCAAAAAAATGCTTGAGAAAACTGATCTGCCAATTGAACAAATAGCTTTCGAATCAGGATTTTCCTCACATTACTATATGTATCAGGTATTTAAAAAGGAGAATATAGGAACACCTCTAAATTACAGGAAAAGCAGCATCCCAAAATAGATGCTGCTCCTTTTCATAATTATCGTTCAGCTTACTTAATAAATTGAAAATTCCAATGTCTTCTGTAAAACATCATTAACATACAGTTCAACCATGAAATTACCAGTTGGGAAATTGCTTCCTATTCTGTCTATACTGAAATTTACCCATGCATCATAGTTAATATACAATGGGTCGGTTACAACTGTTTCCTGTGAATCAAGATGATACCAGACAGCGACTATATTCGCTCCGTCATCTACATTCCTTATCAGTGCTGCAACATAAACGGTAGGTTCAGTGCTTGAAACACTTTTAACCTTATTGAGCGGTTCTGATGTTGTTGGATCTAATGAAGTCGAAATATATGCCTGCTTGACATTCGAAAACGAAAATCCTCCATTTAACCAAATAACTGCTGCTGCGCCAATTATTACTAGAATAACAATGACTGCAATTATAATTCCAGCCTTGCTCTTTTTGGGCTGCTGATACATAGGCTGCCCATATGGAGCTTGCTGTAATGGCGGTCTTTGTTGGAACTGGTTGGGTTGCTGGAACTGGTTTGGCTGTTGAAGTGGCGGCATTTGCTGAAACTGGCCTGGCTGTTGCGGATTAGAAAGAGTTGAACCGCAATTGACACAGAATCTAACATTGTCATCATTTCTAGCGCCGCATTTTGGACAAAACATTTTTACTACCCCCTTTGTCTCTTTTATTGTTTATTGTGGTAAACAGTTATATGCCACATACCTACAGAATAATTTTATCATGAATACCAGCAAATCAATAGTAAAATATTACATTGACTTGTTGGTTTATGTATTCATATAAGGGATTAATAATTATTCTGCTTTTGGAGCTTTGTACATGGACGAATAACTCGATATGTGCGAATGTGTCTTATCTGTAAGATAATCAATGTCAATTGTACCAATCCCGAATATGGATGTATCCAGTTTGTTTTTTATTGGAGAAGTCCAGCATAAAGGGATGTATTCTATTCCTTTTTGTATCCCTATAATAGATCCAGCTGTCGCTCCGTTGCAGTCAGTATCAAATCCAGCCTGAACTGCAAGACATATTGTTTTTGAATAATCGTTATTGCCATATAGGAGCGAGGCAATAACAATGCATGTATTGGAAATCGCATGGCACCAGTGGTGGCCTAAATTTTCATCATAATCGTTATGTATGGATTCGAAACATTTATCGGAAGGAACGTTTGAATCAAACTGTTTAATTATCTTCATTACAGCTTCATATAATCTGCTTGTCTGGGGTATTTGATAAAGTCCGAATTTTATTGCTTCTTTTACATCATTACAGCATGCAGCAGCGCTTATTATTGCCGCTATAAGCATGGATGAATATATTCCGTTCTTGACATGAGAAACTCTTGCATCCTTCCAGGCCATATATGCAGCTTTTTTAGGATCTCCAGGATTTATATATCCATAGTAGTCAACCCTGATCTGGGCACCAATCCATTCTCTGAAAGGATTCTTATAAATGCCAGTCTCAGGAGGCAGATAACCTTTAACTATATTGAGATATGCGACTCTCTCTGCTGTACAATATGCGCTTTTTGGTTGCTTTTCCAGCCATGTTTTTGCTACATCATATGATGAAAATTCATCAGAGTATTTATCCAGTATGACTGATGAAAGGACAGTATAATTGGTATCATCATCAGCTGGAGCATAGTTTATAGCATCCGCATAGCATCTGTTTCTAAGATTGAATTTGTATTTCGCATAAATTTCCTCATTCATATCAGACTTCAGGATATACCTGTGCATAGGATAATTTCCTGTTTCCTTCAATAAAGGAATTAGTTCATCTGTACGAATGCCTTCTACGGTCTTACCCAATAGACAGCCGCAGATACGTCCCATCCATGCGCCTTTTATCTTGTTTATTAATGCATGCGATGAAAGCTTGTGAAAGGGGTACTCGTAATCATGTTTTGTTAATGCATAAATCATATTGATATCATCAGGCTCGTTGTATTGATAATCTAGCGCATTTGAACTGTTTTGTAAAATGGAATGTAAAATATCTGCCAGCTGCTCTTTGTCTGCTGATGTTTCTAATGAATGTATGCTTTCGAAAAGATCCTTTAATTTGCTTACATCCTTACCTTCATCAATACATTGCTGATATTCTATTCTAAGTTGTGATGAATAAACTTCCCACCAATGAAGTGCCTGATAACTGGGCTGTATTTCTTTCTTCACCCTGAATTCCTGATTAGGATCAGATGATTCAATATCCAGGATATAGTCAATGGAGACATTGAATATCTTGCTTATTAATATTAGTTTATCGCTGTCTGGCAAAGACATATTCTTTTCCCATTTCTGGACAGCCTGCCTGCTAACTTTTATGTACTCAGAAAAAGCCTCTTGTGTAAGATTATGTTTTTTCCTTAACTCCAAAATTTTATCACCAATCATTTTAAAACCTCCATATGTAAATCATATAGTATAAAAATCAAGAGCTCAACATACTAAAGTATATATTTTTGCAACTGCAGGTTGCATTATGATAGTTGCTATAATAAGATTTCTACATTGCATGAACAGTTCAACCTTAATGTATAGTAATCATTTGCGATTTTTTTAAATGGTGTTTTAACATTATTAATATTTATGTGAAAATTATTTTTTGATGCTATTACAAGATCAGCAGTGGCTTCACACTCAGCTTTGAATGAAAGAGAGGATTCGGATTCGCTATATTCCCTGATGCGACCGCCAATTAAATTTAATATTCTGAAATCTTGTTTTTCCGAAGTGTAAAATACCTGCAAACGATGACTACCTGACGTCATAAATTCATCAGGAATAACACAGGTTCTTTTAAGCTTTATACCATCAACAAAAATATGAGTAAATTCCTTTTCTCCTACATGGCTAATATCCCATCTTCCTCCTCTTATGTGAAGATTTGATATATTTGAAATACTGCAGTTATCAGCAAGTACGGTTATTGTACCAAAATCAGTAATGATTCCTGATACCGATTCAATAACAGATCTGAACATCCCAGTCGCGCAGTTACAGTTCCAGGCTTGACCATGCTGCTTCCACCCTTCGATGTAATCTGATGTGTCAAGTTCCAATAATTCCATGGATGCTTTGTATCCTTCCCACATCCTTTCCATTAGAGATACGTAATGGGTTATTGCAGATTTAGAACGAGATCTGTCATTTGCGAACATAAAACCGTTACGCAGAAGCTTTAAGGCGTATATATCCCAGTGAGAATACCATGAATGATGTATACTCTCACTGTTTCTGTTTTTATCATAAATAGGCATTACCCGAATACCCATAGGGTGAATGCAGTTTTGGTTTATAAAACTAGCTATCCTTTCTATTTCATTACAAAAAAGAGGAAAACCGAAGCTGGTATATGCACCCATGTATGCATATAGCGGGAAAGTCTCGTTCTGGCTATTGTCATCATAAATGCTGTCTGCTATTGTGCCGTAATCAACATTAAAAAAATCTTTCAGATAGTTATCTTCAATTGATGTGAAAATTTTATTTGCATGCTTTTTAGTTTCATGGTCATTCATTATGGATGAAAGGATTTCCATTATCCTGCATGCAGTATAGAATGTGCCTGTTTCCATGGCTGTCCTGCTGGTTTCTTTTCTTCCTAATACCTTTAAGTTGTCTGGATAGAATCCAGGACCTACTATATATCCTTTTGAATCAGTTTTACTCAGTAATCCCTTCCAGATATGTAATATATCCGGGTATATATCTTTCAAGAAATCATAATCGTCTGCATCAGCACAGTACTGGAATGTTAAAATTATAAATAAGGCATCTTCAGAGCAGAAATGCATTGTCTGCATGACATTATATTCCCTGTCATACCTGTGAGGAACAGATCCATCAAGCCATCTGTGGGAAAGGATAAAGGAAATGATGTCTTTCTGGCCTTTGTAGTCATTCCATTTGGACATTTCCATAGCAGTCACAATATTGTCCCAACCCCATACCCAGTAATAACTGCTGGAGGAAGCGCGAGTCATTCCGCTGTCTTTCTGTTTCGCGGATTCGACATACATGGGTATGCTTGAAAATAGTTTTTTGGCTCCCTCATATCCTTCTATATTGATTACAGGACTGTCTTCAATGATCTTGTTATATCTTGTGTTCTGTAATTTTATAAGTAATTCGTTTTCATCAATTATTTTTCTAGCTTTGGTTTCCGCTTCGTTGCCGGTATCTCCAAAGCATATGCATAAGTCTATGCTTTTTGCATCAACATCGGTAGAAAAGAGGATTGTTTTTTTGTTCTTATCTCTCTTTATATTTATTATGCTGGATGAAAAAAAAGTTATATGGCATTCGGAGTCAATGAAAAGCTCATCACTTCTGAGTATATCCTCATCTGCAACAGGCAGAATATCTAAATTATTGACATCAATCCAGTCATCTGTATTGAAAATTCTTTTGTGTTCTTTCACAGGTACAAGATATGCTCCCTTTTCCTTTATCCATTCAGAAAGAAGATACCTGTTTAAACCTTTGAATGTTATACAGTCTTTTTTAATTCTGCCTTTATCCCAAGATATATTTCCATGAACATTGGTGTAAAAAGATTCTGTATCAAAAGATATATAAAAGCTGAAATCCGAAAGAATATCTATATGCAGAAAAAGTCCTGATTCAAAAGCAAGGCTATATGCTGATGCTGCAATCTTATCATCATTTTTTAAATTGAATACACATTTAAATGGTAAAGCTCTGTAATCGCATAATGATAAATCACCATCAGATATAAATTTCAGAGCAGGGTTGTCAAATCCGCTCTTTACCATTCTTGAATTTCTTGATACAGGCTGGGTTCCATGATAGTCAAGTGCCGCAATTCCTTTTTTACAGAAGCATGCAGAAATTTTCGCATCAGTTATCCAATTACATGGCATCAGCATATCGCCAAAGCTTTCAGGATATTCTATTTCTGCTTTCTGTAACAGTTCATCTTCATTATATCCAAGTTTATTGTTAATGAAGTTTGTCATATAATGTTTCCTTTACAATTTGAGATAAAGGCTTATCTTCTAATCCATCAAGATATATTGTAATCTTATTTTGATTTTTAGTCCATTCAAAGATATTTGATTGAGTCCTGAAGTTTACATTTTGAGGAATCTTTTTGCCTTTCAAATCTGCTGATATAAATGTTACTGCTCGAGATGAAGGGGTAAAAGAGCTCCTTAATATCTGCACTTCTTCTGCCATATTTGTAATTGGCTTATCCCACATCCATGTAAAATCCTTCCAGTTCATAGAAAAAGCGTTCTTGAAAAGAGGTTCATCGAGTCCTTCATAACTCCATTTCAAAACATCACTGCAGTTGCCATTAAAAACCCACACATTCATATTTATATCAGACTGACCAATGAAATGAAAATAATTTTCCATCTTCTTATTTGATTTCGCGAAAAACAGAAAATTCTGTTCATAAGGCAAAGTTCCTTCCAGCTCATCAATTACCAGTATTGCCTTATGCTTTATATGATAAATAAGGATTCTTTTCCATATATGCCTATCAACATCTATTGGGTCTGACTGATATCGAAAGTTCCAGTTCGGGTCTGTAACAGGCCACAAAGGCCATTTTTGAATCCTGTTTATTTCGGTTTTTGTTATTACAAGAGCGATATTCCCATTAGATTTCGCACATATGACAGATCCTCTTGACTGATCTGTCTTCATATCTAAACTGATACGGTTATGCATAAATGATGCATCACAGGAAGGGAAGTACTGGCTTCCTATATCCAGTAGTATTGGTGTATTATTCTCATACCAGATAATAGAAGATTCATCATGGTCATAGTGCATAGATATATCACCGCTCTTAATGCATAAATAGCTTTGTCTTTTTCGTGCAATTACTCCAAATCCCTCATATTCTACAAATGATTTATAACTCTTCTTCGAGCTTTTTAGAGTATTATCAGTTAATAAAAGCATTTTGAATGTGGAATTAAGCTCACCTCCGCTGGAAAAGACAGGACTGCCTGCTCTTCTCCATGCCTGCATCATTTTCTTGGAAAATCTGCCTTCTGTCATCTTTGCAGCCCAGGCGAATATGTTAGAAAAAGACTGGGACCAGTAATTTGCTGCAGTATCGCCAATCGTTGGTATCATGTGGGCTCCATATCTTATGTCATAGGGTGTTTGTATATCGCTTAAGAATTCAAGTGTTTTTCGAAACTGCCGGTTATTGAAATAGTTCCTGTGACTGCTGTTTTTCAAAGCTGTAAATAAAGTAATGAGATAATTCATTGAATAAGCCTGATAATTAGGAGCTTCAATCCATGCTCCGTTATCTTTTATGCAATATTCAAGTTCCTCATCTATCTGTTTTTGAACATATCTTATTATATCCTTAGATAAAGGATATTCATTAAGAAGACATGCGAGAATACCCAAAGCTGAGAATCTGTCGCTGTGAAAATTCCTATTACCCATTTTAAAACCTTTTATTCTGTCAGGCCAGTAATCTTCAGATTCCATGGCTTTCATCATAAAGGTAAGTGATGAATAAATGAATTTCCTGTCAGACATAGAATAATGCTTTGAATGACATGTCAGGTCAAAGTCTATAGCTACTAGTCGTATCGGCCTGCTGAGTCTTATGCAGACCAGTTCATGAAGCGAATATCCGAATGTTAAAAGCAGCTGTATTCTTGAAATTAACCAGATAGATATGCACTGTTTTGCTTTTAATGCATAATCTTCGATATTTGTAACACAGTATACTCCTGCTGGATCAAATCCATTTTTATCATCCTTATGCTCCTGTATTGTTTTTATCATCCAAGGCCAGTTCTTAACATGTTCTGCTGTTTTACATATTTCTTCTTTATCAGCAAGAATATGAGGAGTAAAACTAACATTTTCAGGTATTATGCTTAACCATTCCAATGCTTTTGTAAGATTAGCTCCTCCATAAATTGCACACAGACGGTCTGACCTGTATATCTTTTCTATCGGTGAATTAAGCATATTCTCCCAGTTCTGATATTCCGTAACAAGAGAAATACTATTATTCAATTCATATGCCAAGCCGTTATATAATGACATACCCCAGCATCTTGATCCTTTGTTTAGAGGAGCTTCTATTACAAGAGTATCTGTCAGATATGTTCTGATATTGTGCATTTGGGCATTTTCCCATAAGCTTGCTTTAATTGGAACTATGCAGATGCCGGAATTATCATTATAGTATTGTATCAATGTTGCAGTGTCCATATCCCATGAGTAGAAAGGCTGTAATGATATCTGAGTTATCTGATTCTGTGCATTAAATGAAATTCTTTTCCATTCGTCAGTTACTCCTATAGTCTTCGAAGGGGTATGCATTCTGCAATATGTTTTTTGAGGAGTAAACGCATATTTTAATATAAAGCAGTTGGCAGTGAGGATGTCTGCTGTCTCAGTTATTAATACTTCATTCATTCCTTTATATATCTCAATATCAGTACTTAATGTTCCTTGTGTGAAAAAGTTGTATTTTACTGTTATTTTGCTATGGACTGCATTGTTCTCGATTCTGACTTTTATATCAGCTTTCTCAAATGGCTCTTTCCAGTAGCCATGTGCGCTTAAGTTATTATTTGAAACAGATATTATTGGAGCGGGAATATTATCCTTTAAATATATGCCTGGTTTTGGTATTTGCAAAATAAGATTTCCATTACAGATTTTATACATATCACTAATCTTTGAGATTTGAAGGCATTTAGGTATTTTTATGTTTAAAGACTTTTCCGATATGTACATTTTTTTTGTTTCAAAAGGATAAAGAGAAACCATTATTCCGATTACCAATATATTATTCTTAAAAGATATGAAATCAGCATCAGTCTCATGATCTAGTGAATCATACATACATAGGTTTTTGATGTCTAGCGAACCTATATGACTTACATTTAAGATTGTATATTGTTGAGGCCATTGAATTCCAAACGGTTCTTTTATACTTACATCGATTCTCGTCATAAACCCTCCATAACATCAATTTCAAATTCTATTGAATCATATTTATTGTGCTGATTCTGAATCTGCATAATAAACTTGTTCAATCCCGCTTCTGATGCATTAGGAATTCCTGAAAGATATCCGTCATATTCTCTGATTTTCAGCCATGAAGGACCTTCGAGAGAAAAAGCAATTTTGTCTGCCAGAGTATAATCAGTGAACATTGGATATTCAGGGGTCCTGTTAAATCTTAATATGCCGATTGAATATACATATCTGGTGAAAGACGAGTAAGAGCATCCAGCATATGCATATGAACGGATGGAATCCTTAATTATCCATGGATGGGGAAGGCTTATATAATCTGAGCAAATGCTCTGGTTTCCTTTTTTATCGACAGCTACTACTCTGTAATGGAATTTTAGTGAGTCTAAAATATCTTCTGCGCAAAGATTTATATATGATGTTTTAACATCCTTTATGAAATTTGCTGGATTAAGGATTTTAGTGGCCACCATATCTTTGCGGTTTATTCTTTCAAGATAATCAGTATCTGATGGCATGAATGCAGCTTCATCAGACCCATATATTTTATAATATGAGACTTGTTTATCTTTGGACCATGATAAAGTTATATCGCGGTCTTTAATCGTAAGCGTTAAATTTTCAGGTTTTTTGGGAGAAGTATGAGTAAATTTAGAAATTTGGCTCCAAGAACCCCATATACCGTGTTTATTTTTCGCTCGTACTTTCCAATAATACTGTATTGATGGTTCTAAGATAACATTACAGTTTATTTCAATGAAAGTCTTTGCAACTATCCTTTGAAATATAGGCGAATATGGTATCTCACATTCCTGATCATCACTCAGAATAAATTCGAAGCATGCAGCATCTTCTGAAGACCATTCAAACCTATTCTGATTTTTCTTTTTTAATAAAGGTGGTTTTGGCCTGTTCATTGTAGAATTTATATATGAATGTGATACTTTCAGTCTGCCCTTTTCTGCTTCAATGGCCAGGTTGTTAATGCCTGTGTTTAGTGAGCAAAGGGATATCCTGTTTGCCTGGAAAAAAATTGTGATGCTATAAATCCTGAATAATGCTTTAAATGCTTTGAATTCAATATATATGCTGTTCTGTATAGAATTTAGAGCTTTAGAAGAATGATTTCCAAAGTATGCGCAAAATTCCTGTTTTACAACATATTCAGCTTTTTCCTCGGAAAAATCCGATGTTATTGTTAAAGACCCTTTGTATAGCCTTCCTTCTATCTGTATACCCGTTATAGGATAAGGACATTGTGCAGAATACCATGCATTTGCGATACTTTCGCACGAAAAAACATTATTATCAACCTGCATCCTGTTAAGTTCAAAAAATCTTTTTACATGTTTATTTCTTTCAAGATTTAAGGTTTTCCTGCCGGTAACAATATTTGCATGAGGCCGTATGGTGCCAATATAAGTACCATTAAAGGAATATGAAAACTCCATTTTTTCTTTTGGTTTTAAGAAATATCCCATGGTATATGGATCAGTGTATCTGTCATTCCAGCCATCGATCCATCCATCCTTATAACCTATCATACTTGCTAATTCATATACTGAATCATCGCATGAACGCCTGAGTATATAAGGGTCTTTTGAAAGGTTCTCATATGTTTCTATGGTCTTGCTGTCTTTTTTTATAATGCTTCCATAAAAGGGGAAGCTTCCTCCATACAAAGCGTCAACATATATATCAGACATTTCTAAATATAACCGTAATGCGGCATGACTGCCGTTACTCAGACTCCCTGTTTTGGCTGGAATTCCTGCAGACTGTGCCATTAATGCAAGCATACCGTTGAAACTTCCGCATGCTCCTGATCCCATAGCGTTTATAAAACGTATAACTGAGAATTTGCCATCATCTTTGAAATTGCTCTGTGGCCAGGTAATACCCTTAAGTGTATATTTTCTCACAAAATTCCATAATGCATGGACTCTTTTAAAATCAGTATCACAATTTTTAAAAAGTGAGCCAAGAAGAGAAGGCATATTTGAGAAATCTAAATCATTATTTTTGATGCCGTAAATATAAATATCTTTTTCATCAATATTCTCTATTGAATATTCGATATTGTTTTGAAAAGCAGGTTCTTCACTTGGTTGCAAGGAAGTGTTTTTGTAATCCAATGTCGATATGTTATCAATTGAGTAAGAGAACACTGTTTTTTTTACTTGTATGTTTCTTGCCATATGCATGACATATCTGAATCCGATGTTAGTGAGCATTGCATTTTCAGGATGTCCTGCATCAAATGATATATCGTCACCATTTGTATAATTTATTATTATATTGTTCTTGTCTGATGCAATACTTTTAATGATTTGTTTTAATGATTTTGGATTTTCAGGTTCTTTTTTGGGATTTTCCGGATCTTTTGAATAAAGCATATGACTTTTATTTTTTGCTACATAGCGGTCCAAGTACATCTGTCCGAAATAATTACCATCATCGTCAAGTATTGAAATTACTGAAGGTTCTATGATTCTGTCTGGATAGGTGGCTACATATATATAGTTTTCTGAATATGCAATGCTAAAAGGGGTATTAAGAACAGGACCGAAAGGTTTTATATAATCTTTTTTCACAAGCAGAATCCTGTGATTGCGCATATCGCAAGCAAGGTATGTGCGGTTTTTGTATTCAACAAGGCAGGTTACATTTCCTAATGTATCAGGATTTGAACAGACTTTAGAGTGCTCGGTATTGTCAGGAAGTATAATCTTCCTTTGAGCGTCATCCCAGTATGCTGCTTTCTCATTGTTTGAGTAGATGCAGTGTAGTGTCATGATCATACCTCATTATGAATAAATCTTACCACGAATCAGATGCTATATCAATTTATTGGCAAACAGATAAGGAATAAATGTGATATCTGTCATTAAACAGAATTTTATTTTCATATATGCACATATTCCGGCTGAAGATAGGTATGCTTTTTATCAGATTCAGATTCTGAAAATTGAAAAACTTAGTGCTTTTGCAGTTTATTGAACTGCAGACTAGAGTTTCATTGCATATTCCGATAATGGCAAACATCTTATCAAATGCTTTTCTCTTTTCTGTTATCAGATTCAGATTGCTCTTTTCGAATCTTTTGATGGACATATCAGATGATGCAGTATATATACTGTCTTTATATATTAAAACATCTTTGCAATTCTTCTTGTGCGCTTTTATTTTGTTTACAATAGATATAGGGTTCTTTTGTATTTTCAGCAAATGGGTATCAACACTTCCTGCATAAAGATAATTATCTTCCTCTGTAATATCCCACATACTGGTACTGCAGATATTATAGTATGCGATATATCCTGAATCTATATCAAGTACTGTCAGGCCTCCATTTCTTATACCCAAATATACTTTTTCTTCATCACAGCAAATACCAGTGATATCTGATGAGAGATTTTCTCCGATAATCCATTCTCTTGTTTTTTCAAGTGAAGGTTTTATATACTCGCAAACAGTACAGAATTCTTTTATATATACGTATCTGGAATTGGTTATAATTTTTCTTGATAAAGAATTCTTCTTGAATTCGTAATGGCTGAATATTCGTTTTCCAGTTACAAGATTAAGAGAAAATATTTTTTTACTATCTATAACATAAAGAGTGTTTTCATCAATAGCCATAAATGCATTGATATCAGTTACATCAGCCAGTATTTCAGGTATAGATTCTAACTCATTCATGTAATTAATTATAACATATTGTAGCTGGCTGGCATATTGATATCAGTTTAAATCCTGATTAATGTACATCAGATATGTAATAATTTTGCATGAGGGAGAAATGACTGGTTTATTATTTAAAAACAGCTATTCATATGAGCAAAAAATACAGCAAATGCAAAGTGATGCTGAATATGATGTCGGATTTGATTCAGATGCTCAGACAAACGGAATTGAAGCAGCAAATAAAGTAATTTGCATGTCTAAAAAAATGACATCACATAAACTATTTTTATCAAACAGTTGTGCTTTCAATTGTGCATATTGCAGTTGCCGGTGTCAAAAAGAAAAAAATTATGCGTATACCCATTCACCAGAGGAATTAGCACTGATTGCGGTAAATGAAGCGAAAATTCACAAACAGGGAATATTTATATCTTCAGCTATACATAAAAATGCAGATTATACTCAAGAGCTTATCGCAAGGACAGTTAGAATCATGAGGAATGATCTGGGTTATGGAGGTTTCATTCATGCGAAAGTAATGCCAGGAGCAGATCCTTTACTAATACATGAAACGGGTAAATATGCAGACAGGTTAAGCGTAAATATTGAAGTTGCGAAAAGTTCAGGTTATGAAAAGATAGCCAAACAGAAGAATAAGCATAATATTCTGAAACCGATGCAGGATATATACGAACAGATTCTAAATCATTCAGATATTAAACAGCTATTTGCACATTCTCAGACTACTCAGTTAATGGCAGGCAGTACAAATGAGGATGACAGGACGATAATGAAACTTTCTACTGCTTTATATAGAAAATTTAATCTCAAAAGAGTGTATTATACTGCTTTTGCATATAAAGAGCATGCAAAGGGTTATGAGAGAGAGGAGATACCGATTACACATACCCCTCACTGGAGGATGGCACGGCTATATCAGGCAGACAGGCTTACTCAGTTATACGGGTTTTCATTTGATGATGTAACTCCGCAGGATGACCCCTTCTTGAAAGAAAATATTGATCCAAAGTCGTCATGGGCTCTGAGAAATATGGACATGTTTCCTGTTGAAGTAAATAAAGCGGATTATGATACCCTTATCAGAGTTCCTGGTATAGGTATAGTTAATGCGAAAAAGATTATACAAGCAAGAAGATACTGTATAATTACGCATGAAACCATGAAAAAGATGAATATCCCTTTGAGGAGATGTTCATATTTTGTAATATGTAACGGTAAGTTCGAAAATGACAGGTTGTTTAAACATGAAGATATAGTAAGAGCGCTTACTTCAAATTATAATCAGATTTCAATATATGATCTTCTGACCTCCTGCTAATAAATCACTTGGCTAGATGTAATTCCTCAAGTTTTCTTTTTCTGATATTTTTGGCATCTTTTTTCACAAAGAAAGCAGGTATAAGGACAACAAGAGTAATTAAACCCGCCCAAAGGAATAACTCGTGCGGATAAAGGAAACTGTTAACATAAGTAGGATGGGTTAGCAAGAATTCCGCAGTAGGGGAGAGCCCTACTGTTTTAATTATTATCGGAGCTATCAGGCTTGCAAGTACCATAGGCATCATAATAACTAATATCATTTTTATGCCCTGGAAACAGCCCGCACGGCCATCAGGAATATAATCTCTTGCAGTAGCGTTGAAAAGCCCGGCCATCATCAAAGAGCTTGCCATTATGAATGTGCCTCCAAATATCAAAAGCAGAGTTGTCGGCATATTCTGCCCCTGAGTGAACTTAGTCAAAAATGCAATTATTCCTCCTATTGCTCCTATGAATGCAACAGGATAATAAAACTTTTCTTTCCCATATTTATCCATTAGTTTGCCAGCAATAAGAGATAAGCCTGCAGAAGCAAGGATTACCGCAACAACTGAAATAACATAATCCACTTGAAGAGTATCAATTATTATGCTTATCATATATGGCATCCATATCTGCATCCCAATGCTCGAAAACATCATTCCTATGAAGCATATATATATCATTTTGTTGTCTTTTATGTTCTGCCATTTGAATCCATATGAAATCTGCTTGATGTACGTTTTGTCCGGAGATGGTTTCAGGTTAGGGCTGTCTTTGAATATGAATAATCCGATTATTCCGCTAAGAGCCGGTATTGCACCAAGTATGGCAAAGAATTGTGCCCATTGTCCGCTGTTTGCAAAACCTGAGAAACCTACGAGTATAAGTACCATCGCTATTAATGGAAATATTGATCCGATTGTATCAACGAATGCTCTATTGGTTATATCAGTAACATCAGTGACCCATGCGCTGAAAGCCGCATCGTTAGCAAGACTTCCTACTAAGCTCATAATAGAGTCCATGGCCACAAACGCAATCACTATCAATGTAATTGTTTTTGCATCATTTGCATAAGCTTCATTTCCAAAAAGAGCAAAAGCCATAGTAAGAATTCCCCAGATTATATAGCCGAAACATACAAAAGGTCTTCTCTTGCCTATGCGGTCCATTAAGGCTCCGCCTAAAATTGTTGCAGTTGCTGCAAAAATAGCAGAAAATATGACAGTTGCTGATGTCGCCCAGCTTTCAGCTGTTATTGTCTGCTGGATATATGTCGAGAAATATGAATTCTCAACGGCCCAGGTCAGTTGCCCCACA
>JBAZFL010000012.1:0-18047 GCA_041653455.1 Clostridia bacterium | reverse complement strand
TATGTCAATACAGGTTTAATCTTCATAGTTATCATAGTTTACAAATCTGACAGTGTCAGGGATATCAGGAAACGTGTCTGAAAATTTGTATTCAGTATCTATTTCAACAATTATCATCTCAACAGTGTTCACTCCATCCACTGTACTAAGCATGTACAATGGGTATGCATAATCAACAGAAAGGTAAATTACGAATGTGAGTTCAGAATCTTCGTAAATGTAGCTGCTTTTAATATAAATCGCTTTTTTTGAGTTATACACTGTCTCATATGCTTCAATTACTTCCCCTATGTCATCTAAGGTTTCAAAATGATAATCAATCCCTTTTTCTATCTCATCATCTGTTAAAGACAATTCCATTCCGTATGATTTTTCTTCAACAGTAAGTTTGTCACCATCAAAATATTGATATGCTTTGTTTGATGAATAATCATAGACGCTTATTACGCTTACACCATCAGACAAGCCTGTTTTATTTAAAACAATATTATTATGCTTCGCTAATATCATATCTGATATGGAATCCTGAACCTTGATTTGCATTACAATATATATGCTCTGTGGTACATTCTGAATAATTGAATCCACAAGTTTTTGGCCATTTAATGAGTTATCATAATAAAGATATGGCTGTGTCTTGTTATTACATGCGCTAAGCAAAGTTAAAGATAGTATTATGGCAGCTATTAACAGAAATATCCTTCTCAATTATTCAACCGGTTTTACTGTTTCAATTACAAATTTATTAAAATATGCAGGCAGATGAAGAAATGCTTTTGCAGTTTCATATATATAAGTATCATATGCTCCAGCTTCTTGTTTTGTATACTCTGCCCAATCCATTAGGCTAGTATATGCAGATTTACATGCTTCATCCAGTTTATCTCTGTATGTTAAATATCTTTTCTTATTAATTTTTTTTGAAGAAGATAACTTCAACAGTTTTTTTGTATAAATATATGACTTTATAGCTGCATATGTTGCAGTAGTCTCATTTATGAGGGTAGGATTCTCCAGTAAATTTGCATACTTTACAGCTTTCAGAGAATCAGTTGCCATCTGTTTAGCCCGAGCAAGCTTTTTAAGGTTTTTGAAATCAATTGGGTCATTACTTATGCATTGCACAAAATTACTTCGCTGAAGAGACCATGACGCAAATGTAAGATAATAAAGCATATTCTCATACTTATCAAAATCCAACCCTTCTCTGTATGAATATGCTCTTATAAAGTCTATTGTATTTCTACCTTTTGGATTCCACAGCCATTCTGCAAAAGCGGCTATGTTGAATTTCAAGAAAGAGCATGCATATGGCGTGTATCCCATTACCTTGTGTGCATTTATCCTGTCAAATTCTGCACATCTGAATTGTATAAACTCAGGAGCAGTCCATACAAAAAATGTCTTTAAATCAAATGCAATCATCGGATATATGCCGAGAAGTCCTTTGCTCTTAGTAAAAGACGCAATTGCAGAATCTGTGATTTCTCTAACATCCGTACTATAGGTTTTTGCTTTATCACAATAAGAAATCGAAAATCTTTCTGGGATCTTGAGATTCATTATCCTTTCAAATGTCTTATCTCCTTTATAATTAGTAATGATGCCTGCTTCCAGTTGGCTGTCTTCTTTGCAGTACTCATTAAAAGCATCCACTATCTTTGTTGTCTCGTAAAAAAGCTCTGCTTCATCCCATTGCTCATTCATCCAAAACAATAAGTTATTCTTGTGTTCGGATTTATATAATTTTTCAAAAATCTGTATAGGATCTTCCCATTCAAATATTGCACTAAATGGAGTAATTCCTAGTTTTCTGCAATCAGAGTATATTTCATTTTCTTTATCTTTGTTCTTTGTATTATAAACATAATCAAGAGCATTCAGTTTCAACATTGATGTATAAGGAAGACATTTCACATAATCGCCTAAAAACATTCCTCTATATTCTATAGAAGGCCAGTCTGATACTTCCATTACAGGTATTTCAATTTCCTTTTCAGAAACTTGAATAATAGACTGGTATAATGTAGAACATGCATAATATAATCCTATATCGGTATAAGCTAACAGGTCCATACCAGAAAAAACCTTATCGTTCATTACCGGTTTTATTATGTATGCTTGTTTTTTATTAGTGCATTTGTCCAACTCTCTGCTTGGATAATAGTCATCTATTTTTTTTAATGTGATTGTAAAATTCGGATTAATGTAGCCGACGACGCATAAAGAATTAAGCATTTCATATCCGCTAGATATAATAGGAGTTTTATCAGTTTTTATAACTATCCTTGTCCTGTTTCTAAAAAAGGTATAGCTTTCTTTTGTTTTAATGTTCTTAGGACATGGTATAATCCTGTCTTTTACAGAAAATTTCATCTTATTCCCAGCTCTCCAAATATTTTTTTTGTTCTTTAGAAAGAATATCAATACTTATTCCCATAGATTTCAATTTTGCATCTGCAACTGCTTTATCAATTTGAGATGGCACATCGTACAATCTGTTTTCAAGCTTGCCTTTGTTTTCTAATATATGGAATGCTGTAAGAAGCTGTAAAGAAAAGCTCATATCCATTATTTCTGCAGCATGCCCGTCAGCACATGCAAGATTAACAAGACGACCTTCTCCAAGAACATTTATAACATTACCGTTATTAAGATGATATCCTGTTACTCCATTTCTCCTTTTTTCCTGTTTGATTGCAATCTTGTTTAATTCTTTCATGGATATTTCGCAATCGAAATGACCAGCATTACATAATATCGCATTATTCTTCATCAGACTGAAATGTTTCGAAGTTATAACATCAATATCTCCTGTAACTGTTATGAAAATGTCTCCTATTTTTGATGCCTTCTCCATAGGCATTACATCAAATCCGTCCATTACAGCTTCCAGAGCCTTTACGGAATCTACTTCAGTTACTACTACATTTGCACCAAAGCCTTTTGCTTTTGAGGCTATTCCCTTACCACACCAGCCATATCCGGCAATAACCACTTTTTTACCGAACAATGTAAGATTTGTTGCTCGCATTATTCCCTCAAGAGAGGATTGTCCAGTACCATATCTGTTATCAAACAGATGCTTGCAGTCAGCATCGTTGATTGCAAACATCGGGTATTTCATAACCTTCTGCTTGTCCATTGCTTTAAGTCTTACTATACCTGTTGTTGTCTCTTCACACCCTCCATACACCTCTTCCATAAGCTCTGGATGCTCTTTATGCATGGTATGCGCCAAATCTGCTCCGTCGTCTATTACTATATTAGGCTTATGGGATAAAGCCATAACTAAATGACGCTTGTATGTTTCACTGTCTACTCCCCTATAGGCAAAAACAGATATTCCCATATCAACTAGAGCAGCTGTTATCTCATCCTGAGTGGAAAGAGGATTACTTCCAGTCACTCTTACTTGAGCTCCAAGATTATTCATTACAATAGCCAGGTATGCTGTCTTTGCTTCAAGATGGAGAGCCATCGATACTTTAATGCCTTTTAACGGCTGTTCATTTTTATAATTTTTCTCAAATGATGATAAAACAGGCATAAAATCTTTTATCCATTCAATCTTTTCCCTGCCTATATCCTTTAAAGAAGGATCTTTGATTTCATATTCCATTTTACAGCTCCTTAACGATTTCTTTGACATATTCAGTAAATGATTCTCTAATCCGGTTAGCCGTTTCCATAACTTCAGCATGATTAAGCTTCTTATCCAGTATACCTGCAGCCATATTAGTTATAACCGACATTCCCAGAACTTTTAAATTACAATGTGCGCATGCGACAACTTCAGGAACTGTAGACATTCCTGCTGCATCCGCACCTAAAATTCTGGCAGCTCTTATTTCTGCAGGAGTTTCGAAATTAGGCCCTTTAAAGAACATGTACACACCCTCTCTAATTTCAAGTCCTATTCTTTCAGCAACATTTCTTGCTATATCCAGATATTGCTTGTCATAAACCTTAGACATATCGAAGAATCTGTCACCAAGCATATCTATATTTGGTCCTCTTAGTGCAGATGGTGCTAGAAAACCAATATGGTCATTTATGAGCATTATTGTTCCCTCTTTGAATGATGTATTAATGCCGCCTGCTGCGTTGGTTATTATCACTCCTTCAGCTCCTAATAGCTTGAATGTGCGTATACCAATATGAATCTGTTCAACTTCATATCCTTCGTAATAATGGAATCTGCCTGCCATACAAGCTACGTATTTACCGCTCAAATAACCAAAAATCAGTTTCCCAGCATGTCCTGGTATTGTTGAAACAGGATAATTAGGTATATCATGATAATCCAATTCTACTGGATCCGTAATATGTGAAGCAAGCATCCCGAGACCCGAACCTAATACTATGCCAAGAACAGGTTTATCCTTTATTTTCGATTTAATATATTCAACTGATTCTTGTAAGTTACTGTAGTATTTATCCATATTTCCTCCATGACATATATTATATAAAAAAGTATATCATAAAGGGTTTTATCTTTCCACTCTCAATATCTTATAGGCAGTATAATCTCTGCAGTACATCTGTTTTTTATAAAAGCAAGTAACTGGTCTATTGGTTGAGATACTTTCAGAATAATTAATTGATTCGCATTTTCCGGATTACCAAGTGAAGCTATGTCTAAACCTTCTATCATGAAGCCTATATCATTATCTATATCATAATCGATTTTCATATCCAGAAGCATCTTGCTTAGCCAAATTGATTCATTTGTATTCATACATTTATAGTCTGGAATAATAAACAAATTAATTTTATCAGATAATGTAATAGCATTTACAGGATATCTATCTTTATCTACAGGCATACAAACAATACTAAGATTAGAATTACACGGTAGATCAGTAAACATATCGTTAGTCAATATGCTTCCTTGTGCTATGCCATTAATGCATATTTTGTTTTCATCTAAAGTAAAGTCAGATGTAAACCCAAATATCTGAACCATTTTTATGTCTTCTTTGCTAACATGTTCTCCTTTTTGTATTTCTCGTGATGTGATATATATATATCCTTTATCCTTTTCGATCATGTGTCTTGAAATAAGTACCTGTAGCAGTGTCAGCAGAACGGCGAAAACCGCTGCTAAAATAAAGTATTTGTATTTTTTCATATGTCTCCTTTATGCATTATATTTTCTGCAGTTATTTTACTTGTTAACCGGAAATTCAATATGATTATGCACATTGAATTGTTTTTCTCCAAGAAAATCCAAGGTAGCTGTTATATTGACAGATATCATAAAATGTTCGCTAAACATTCCACATCCACAAAAGCTGCCTGGTTCATGTATATTTACATTTATATCGTCAGTTTTAACTCTTAATGAACTTATACATGCATATGAAATTTCTTCTGCAATCATATATTTAAGTATCTCCTCATCGGTATCTATAAATAGAAACCCAGAAGAGAAGCTTTCAATTTCGTTTTGTCTTATTAATGAGATTGCAGCCATTTCTGTCGCTTGTTTAATCCTTGAAGTCTGATGATACAGCATAGATTTATTAGTAATAGAAAACAAGAGAGGTAAAACAATATAAATAATTATAAAAGTACCTAGGATTACTTCTGCTATTCCTGTACCTTTCTTTTTTGATATCATTTACCGTATCCTTCTTGCAACAATATTCTGATTAAAATGCATTATAAATTCCTGTATGCCCATCATAAGAAATTCATTTACCATATTTATGCTATATGATGCATTAATTTTCAGATTAAACTGGCTTCCATATATGGCTGATTCAGGAGCTTCAATTACAATGTCATCGAAACCCCTGGAAATCAGATCTTGTGTCATTCTAAGTTTATGCTCATAATTTAATCCTGAGTTTTGTTCAGCAAGATGCATATATCCTCTGCATATATCGTGAAATTCCATATTTTTCGAAATAACTGCAAGAACATCGACAAAATATGCGAATAAGCACAGTATTATAAGCAGAGTCACTATACTGACAATAATCTTTTCAGCCATTTTTAATTTCCTAACTGCCTGAAGTGACATCAAAAATCGATTCCATCCTGGTTCCTACCCAAGCTTTGGTATCGCTAATTATGTCTGCTGCAATATCTCTCAATCCGGGTATTACTACTGCAGCAGCGATTATCAGTACAGTCGCTATTCCGATTATTTCGGAAACACCAAATCCTCTTTTGTTCTGTTGATTAACTAGCATTTTCTCCTCCTATAAAAAAATATATTTGAGCCCCTGCACAAGCTCATTTATAAGCGGCAGCGCAACCATGATTATTACAATAAGCATAAATACGCATACTGCCGCAAAGCAGCTTCTTTTAATACTTTCAGTTTTTTTCTGATGATATGAAAAATGTCTGTTAAACATCATTTCCTCCATTTTTTCTAGAAAATCCTCATTATCTGTGTATAATAAATCTTCCTCAAGTATCATACAAAATCTGTTAGCATCTTCAGTTTTCACATTTCGCTTCAATATCTGTGCATATGTTTTTCCATCAAGTGTTAATGAATATGCTGCAGATGCCTGCATAAGGATTTTATTCAGATTCTTATCTTCAGTTATCTTATACATATTAATAATGACATCCTTCGGCTTAACACCTGCCATTATCTGTGATATCAGATACCGATAAAGCTTATAAGCATTTTTTTGAAACATATCATTTATATTTCTTTCCCATGCCTTTTTTATGAAGAATATAAATGCAATACATGGAACTGTTACTATTACTGCTTTAACTATCCCTACAGTGATTACACATAATATGCATATGATTATGAAAAAAATAACTATGTTGGTAAATTCCTGTGTTTTTCCAGAAGGTATGCTTATTTTTTCAGAAAATCTGTTTATATGATAACTTACATTGTTACTAATGGTTCTAAACTTGCTTTCTTTATCCTTATCCTGCATTTTCATACTTGCCATATGAGATGCGAACAGTATTCCAGTTCCTAAGTTGCTCAGGTATAAAAGAATTGTTAACCAGTTATTCATTCAGTACCTCTTAATATTTTTTGTTATAATCATAATGCCTGTAAAAAAAAGAACAGCGAACACTCCTAACAGTATCATCCCTGTTTCAGTATTCAGAAAGTACTCCCTTGAAGAGTTTTTGTTTAACAGGACCATAAAGAAAGTTGACATTACCATAATTATTGCTATATATACTGCATATTTATCTGATGCTGTATTTATCTTGCGTTTGAAATTTTCTTCATCAATCTTAAAGAATTGGTTTTCCAAGCTTTTGAATATCCTATATAAACTTCCGCCTTTCTCATATGCATATCTTATATTTATCATGACATATCTAAGTTCCTCGCTGAGTGCGGTTTTTTCACACGCGATTAATGCTTCAGACACGCTCATTCCTTTTTCAAGGCGAATACATATATCATTAATATAATTTCCTATAGGTTTTGAAAGTCTTATTTCGTTAGTTTTCTGAAGACAATATACTGCATCATTCTTTACAGCGCTCCATTTGGTAAGTACCATGAGTAATGAAGTTATTCCTTCTTTCTCTTTTGCAAAGACTGAACTACGAATAATATCATATACAATAGATGGTATTGAAGCAGGCATTAAGGCAATACAGAAGCTTGTAATAGGATTATCTAATTTCTCATTTAATAATAAACCTAATAGTATAAAAAGTACAAAACAGAATATACGAACTATCTTCCCCCTATTCTGCTTGTACAAAAAATTTACATCATTCAATTTGCCTTTTTTTTGTATCCGTAAAGCAATACTTACGAAAAAAACCATATTTGCAACAAGATATATCATTTATTGCTCCTTCTATAGACTTCTTGGTACTTTACAGCAGCTGAATGAATGTCAATACCTATAACATTCATAATCTGAGTTACCTGAAAGGAATCCATGAAAACTATACAATCAACACCCTCTCTGAATAGACTTATCAGCATTTTCTCATCACTTTTACCTTCTGATGTTTTTGCTAATGCAGTAAGTCTTTTTACGCAATCTTGGGGTTTATCAGCATGCATAGTAGTCAAGAACCTATGGCCCGAGCAGCATGCATTTAAAAATGCCATTGCTTCACTGCCTACAATTTCTCCAATGCAATATGTATCTAATGACATAGTAAGTCCATCTTTTATAAGCATATCAAGCGTAATTGGATTTCCACCTTCATTATCTCTTTTAACTCTTTGTTCAATGCAGTATTTTTTATCAGGATAAATCTCCGCATCTGATTCAACTATTAATACTCTTTCCATCTCTGGGAGCATGTTAATCAAAGTCCTTAAAAGTGTTGTTTTCCCAGAACCGCCTTTTCCACATAGGATAATTGTCTTGTGATTAGATAAAGCTTCCGTCAGAATATGATAACTTAAATCATCCAGCATTCCTAATTTTTTCAAATTTTCGATGTTATATGCTGTTTTTTTATGTTTTCGGATAGATATTGCAGGTCCGGATATGTTTCTAGGAAAAATAGATATATTTATTCGAAGCTTATTCTGTATATCAGCTACTCTGCAATGGCTATCATTTTCATTAAGTATACCACCATTTCTTAATGCAATAAGTTTGCAATAAACATAAAAATCGGATTCAGAACAGAAATTTATATCAGCAGGCATTCTAACTCCGTTTTTAGTTATAGAAAAGCAGTCAAATTTCACACCATCTATATCTGATATCTCATCATCCTCAATCAGCTCCTGAAGCTGGCCATAACCGAACATGAAATCAAATATACTTTTGATCATTTTTCTTTTTGATCCAATTGCAAAATACTGCTGTTCATCAAGAATACTAATAATCCTGTTTTCTAAAAAACTTCTCTGTTTTTTATCATAATATGCATTTACAACCATCTCAGGAGAAGCGCTAAGTATTTCTTTTGTAACATCAGTCACTACTTTCGACAAAGGATAACTACCTTTTGAATACCTGCTGTTATTATACTCATTATTTAATGATGATAAACTTTTCAAGAGTGCCATTTTATGCTTTCCTTTTTATCTTATCAACAATACACAGTAATTCTTTACTGAAGTTACTGCTATTACGATTTGCAATTCCCAAATATTCACCTAAAAGGTTATCTTTGATCCCTATAGTCACTATGTCTTGATTTTTCTTTTTGTAAATTAAAGCATTAAATCTCGTATTATCTATGTCATGTCTGGAACATAAGTATTCGCTTATCTTGTTGAATAACTTGATATCATTAAGGGGATCTGACATGATATGAATTATCTGATCGGCTATTATATATGTATTTATAGTAATTGAATCATATATGAAATTCGCACATCTTATGAATATTACTTTGTATTCCTCTGCAAGTTTTGCTAACATATTGTAAAAAGAAACAAATGTGACATTCTCATATCCTTCAATACGGATAATGCTTGGTATAATATATACCTTTGTTCCATGTTGAGCTTTTTTTAACGACATTGATTGTTTTTCATTTTTTTCAACATTATCCATTAAAGACTGCACATCATCATTTAGAATGTAACTACTCGAATTAAATGACGGATGTAAGATATCAGCATCTATTATGAGTATTTTTTCTGAAGTTGCTTTGCTATAGGATTTTGCAAGTTCGAATACTGCATCATGGCATCCATTAACAGCTATTATTTTTGATACTGGTCTGGAATTGCTTGAAGACAAATTTTTAAATACTCTCTCACATTCACTAATAAGAACTCCGACATCTTCAAATCGATTATTATAATTCAGACTTGTACTCCTTATGATTAATAAATCTGTTGCATTGGCATTTTTTTGTGAATATGCTGGTTTTTTATGGGTTTTTGTTAACATATAATTTAGAAGCATCCCTAAGGAGTATATATCCTGCTGCTTGCTCTTTCTCATTCCGATAATAGATTCTGGAGCCTGATATGGATTCTTATTCGCATTACTAATACCATAATCAGTTAGAAATACATCGTCATTTACTAAAATAATGTTATCATGATGTATGCTTCCATGTACTATACCAAAGGGTTTGATATCATGAAGAAATTTTACTGTATTCAGAAGTTTAATGAATATATCAAGAGCTTCATATATATCTAGAATCCCCTTTTTTTCTATATACTCTTTTATAGTCTCACCTTCAATATATTCATGCACGATACAGCCACAATTATTAATTTCGAAATAATCAGTTATTTTCGGTATTCCGATATGATTTATTTTAGAAATATCATTAATATCAAATTGCATATCTGATTTATTGTTTACTTCACTTATAACTTTTTTACATTTATCTATCTCATCAAATACAAGATATTTGGATTCTTTAGAATTCGTATATAATTGCCTTATAATCTTGTATCTTTCACTGTAAAACATATTTCCTCCTTGAAGTGTAGATACATATTATAATATTTCCATTAATTGTCAATACACAATTATATATTTTTTCGTGTTATGGTCAGAAATTTGACTGAACAGGCCATTTTATCCATTAGTTCATCTTTACATTCATTCAGAGTTGCTCCTGTAGTATATATATCATCAACAATAATTATGTTCTTACCTGCACTTATTTCATCATCTGCTACAAAAGCGCAATGAAGATTTGTAGTCCGCATTACTGCATTTAAAGATGCTTGCTTTTTAGTTTTTTTTACTTTTCTTAAAACATTATGATTAAGAGAAATTCCTGTTGCAGATGATATCTCTCTAGCAAGCAACATGGATTGATTAAATCCTCTTATACTCTGATCAATAACATGCATGGGAACATAAGTTATTAAATCAGCTTCAATTTTACTATTAGAAATCTTTTCTGCTATTTTTCTTCCTATCTGAACAAATGAATCTGGATGATGTGTGTATTTTGCATACTTGATTATAGAGGACACTGTATCATCATATTCCACAAAGTACATGTGATTATTTTTAATATGAATTTCGAATTTAAGGTTATTAATTTCATCATATTTCTCATTTGGAAAAATAAATTGAATTAAGTTATTCATATTGACATTATATGTTATTTTAAGCAAAAAATAAAGACCGTTTTCACGATCTTAATTCTTGATATAAAATTTATTTTGTTTACTTGCTTAGAATATCTTTTAGAATATCTGCTTTATCAGTCTTTTCCCATGGTAGATCTAAATCTGATCTTCCAAAGTGCCCATATGCCGCAGTCTGTCTGTAAATTGGGTTCTTAAGACCAAGTGATTCTATTATTGCATGAGGGCGTAGATCAAATACCTGCATAACAGCTTTTGCTACTATTTCATCATCAATCAAAGATGTTCCGAATGTATCCACTACCACTGATACAGGCCTTGCCATGCCAATTGCATATGCTATCTGAATCTCACACCTTCTTGCAATACCGCTTGCTACAATATTCTTTGCCGCATATCTCGCTGCGTATGCAGCAGACCTATCTACTTTAGATGGGTCCTTTCCGGAAAAAGCTCCTCCGCCATGTCTTCCCATCCCACCATATGTATCAACTATTATTTTCCTCCCGGTTAATCCCGAATCCCCCATTGGTCCACCGATTACGAATCTTCCAGTAGGATTGATATATATCTTAGTGTCATTATCAATCATCTGTTTGTCTACTGCTGGTAAGATTACTTCATTTGTAAGGTATTTTCTTAATTCATCAATGGATATTTCGTCACTATGTTGAGATGATAAAACAATGGTGTCAATTCTCTTTGGAGTATATCCGTCATACTCAACTGTTACCTGGCTTTTCCCGTCAGGCCGAAGATATTTGTGGTTGCTTTCTTTTCTGACTGATGAAAGCTTTTTACATAAATTATGTGCAGTCTGAATAGGATATGGCATCAATTCTTCTGTTTCATCACATGCGAATCCGAACATCATGCCCTGATCTCCAGCGCCCTGTTCACCCGCAATATCATATGAATTATTCACACCTAAAGCGATATCCGAAGACTGTTCATTTATAGAAGTGATAACTCCGCATGTTTCACCGTCAAAACCATATTTAGCTCTTGTATAGCCAACAGATAAAGCTGTATCTCTAGCTATTTTTGCAATATCAACATAACAATCCGTTGTAATTTCTCCCATTACATGTATAAGTCCTGTCGTCACAGCTGTTTCACAGGCTACTCTTGCCTGTCTATCTTTTTTTAGTATTTCATCAAGTATGGAATCAGAAATCTGATCACACAGTTTGTCTGGATGACCTTCGGTTACTGATTCTGATGTAAATAATTTTTTAAAACTCATATCCTCTCTCCTTTACTGTAAAAAAAGGCCTCTTGATGAGACCTTGCTGTTACCTCATCTATTTGGAATTGGCACCTTTTCGTTGCAGGTTGCCGGGCGTCATTGAGCCAGTCTCTCAGCCACTCTTGATAAGTTATTCTATTTTATTGATTAAAGCACTAAGCTATAAGCGCTTCAACCTCAAAAGGATTTTCACCGTTATATATCCTCTCGAATTCATCTGCTTCAACCTTTTCATTTTTCAGAAGAGAACGTGCCAATACTTCCAGTATATCCTTCTTCTGTGTTAAAATCTGCTTAACTACCTCATAACACTCATCAATTATCCGCTTTGTTTCAACATCTATCTTATTTGCTATATCCTCAGAATATCCTTTCACTTTGGAATAATCCTTACCTATAAAGACTTCATCGTCTTCCTGAAAAACAATGTTTGCTAAGCTATCGCTCATTCCATACTTGACTATCATGTTTCTTGCAATCTTATTTGCCCTTTGCAAATCATTTGAAGCTCCAGTACTGATTTCACCTAAAGACATCTGTTCTGCAGCACGGCCGCCTAGCAAAGTTATTATCTCTTCTTTTAATTGCTGTTTAGTATAAAAATATTTATCTTCATTAGCCATAGGCATTGTATATCCTCCGGCTTGACCTACAGGTATAATTGAAACCCTTTGAACTTTGGTGGTAGAAGATACACTTCTCATGGCTACTGCATGCCCTGATTCATGATAAGCAGTTAACTTTCTCTCGCTGTCTGATATGATTTTACTTTTCTTTTCAGGTCCCATAGCGACTTTATAAATTGATTCTCTGATTTCCGCCATAGATATCTTTTCTTTATTTCTCTTAGCTGCTAGTATAGCTGCCTCATTCATAAGATTTTCAATATCCGCACCTGTAAACATAGGAGTAATTTTCGAAATTTCATGAAGATCCACATCAGAATCTAGTTTCTTGTTTCTGGTGTGAACTAAGAGTATTTCGTATCTTCCTTTAGCATCAGGGTAATTCACATATACACGTCTGTCAAATCTTCCTGGACGAAGAAGTGCTGGGTCAAGAATATCAGGCCTATTTGTAGCTGCAAGAATTATTATACCCTGGTCTATTGTAAATCCATCCATCTCTACTAAAAGCTGATTAAGAGTCTGCTCTCTTTCATCATTGCCTCCGCCTAAGCCAGCTCCCCTGTGTCGTCCAACAGCATCAATTTCATCAATAAATATTATGCATGGGGCTTTTGCTTTTGCCTGAGTAAACAGATCCCTTACTCTAGAAGCTCCAACACCTACAAACATTTCTACGAAATCTGAACCGCTTATGCTGAAAAAAGGAACTCCAGCCTCTCCTGCTACAGCGCGTGCCAGTAGAGTTTTTCCTGTACCAGGAGGTCCGACTATAAGCATACCTTTTGGTATTCTTGCTCCTAATTTCTTGTATTTCTCTGGCTGCTTGAGAAAATCGACCACTTCCTCAAGTTCGGCCTTTTCCTCGTCTGCACCTGCAACATCTAAAAAGGTTACTCTTCTATCTTTATCACTATACTCTCTTGCTCTGCTTTTTCCAAAAGACATAGCTGAATTGTTTGCTCCAGCCTGTTTATTCATAAAAACAAAAAATATAACTATAACAACTGCTAAAATTATAAATGAAGGAAGAAGTGATAACCACCAAGATGTAGTTTCCGGTTTCCATGTATATGAAAGATCCGGATCAGTAAGCCTTGCTTGGTTCAATATATCTTCAATCCTATCAAGATTCTCTACATTAACATAAAAGACTTTGTTCCCATCTTTAATAGGTTCTTTAAGAGTAACAGAAAGAGTAGTCGTTCTAATTACAACTTCAGAGACATTCTGTTTTTCCAGCTGGTTTAAAAACTCAGAATATCCGAGCTCCTTTACAGAATCCTGATTAGTAAATAGGGAAATCAGTATTACTAGTATTATAAATGTTATTACATAGAAGCTAATATTTTTGTATTTTTTCAATAGTCATCTCCTTATACCTGATAAAACATATTAGCATACAGATTTGATTTATGCAATAAAGTTCACACAAACTTCATTTTAAGCTATTTATATAGCTCTTCTTTCAAAACGCATACATCAGCAAGATTTCTGTACTTTTCATTGAAATCCATACCATAACCTACAACGAACTTATCAGGAATCGCTTGGCCTACATAATCAACATGAACCTGCTTTTCGCGTCTTGATGGCTTGTCAAGCATACAGCATATCTTAACGCTGTTTGGACCTCTTAATGCGAAAAATTCTTTTAAATATCTTAAGGTATGGCCGGTATCAATCAAATCTTCAACTATAATTACGTCTTTGCCTTTTATTTCCATGTCAAGGTCCTGAAGTATTTTAACCTGTCCGCTTGATGATGTTCCCTGGCCGTAACTTGATGCGGTTATAGTGCCAAATTCTACTGGTATGGTTATTTTCCTTAATAAATCAGAAAGGAATATAAGCCCGCCTTTCATGATGCCTACAAGGATAAGTTTCTTGCCTTTGTAGTCATCTGAAATCCTTCTGCCAAGCTCTTCGCATATCTCGTCAAGCCTCTCTCTAGTTATCATTATTTCATTAACATCATCATACAGTCCGCTCATTATATATAAACTCCAATCTTAATGCTTTTTCCCCTTTTTTAGGGTGGAATCTCTTTCCAAGTTCCTTGTTCTCAATATACACTATCTCATTTTCAATCGCAAGAATAAAAAGCGTATCACGCATATCATTATCGATCTTACTGTCAATAAAGTACTTTTTCAAAGTCTTTGTCCCATTTCCTTTATATGGGCTTATGAAATCCTTTGGCATCCTGTTTCTTAGAACAAGACCTTCCTTCACAGATTCATAATCTAACATAACACTCTTCTCATCAAAAACTGCTCCTCCATTGTATACGCATGTTTCTGCTATGACATTCATGTCTTTTTCACTAATGTATGTTTTACCTTCAATTTGTACATTTCTCGTTAAAATAGTACCAGAAATAGCTTCCCTGAAAATCCTCATCCTTTTATTCTGCAAAAGCAGAACCTTAATATCATCTTTCAAATCAACAACTGAACCACTTTGGCTTCGTGCTATCATATTCCTTATTATGTCTATATGCTTTCTTTCCACATCCTTAAGAACCCCTTTTACGTAAAGTATGGACTTTCTTATAATCCCACTTGCTATTATGTTTTCCAAATCTGAAAAATCACTAATGTCTATAATAACTGATTGCTTTTCTAAAGTGACTATTCTTTTAAATTCTAAATCAACATTCTTTTCGATGTAAGATTCTGCTTGCTTTATAAGTTCAGCCATTGAATTTAAATTACTTGATACATCCTTCTTTGTTTTACAGTTTATCATTGGAAATATATCATTTCTGATGAAATTCCTCAAATAATCATTTTTGTTATTGGAACTGTCTAAAATATAGTCTATTCCATTCAAATGATTAAATGCAACTATTTGCTTTTTTGTATAACCAAGTAGAGGTCTGAAATAATGTCCAGAGACTTTTTCCATCCCGCAAAGTCCTTGAAGACCCGTACCTCTTATAATATTCATGAAAATAGTTTCAGAGTTATCATCCTTATTATGTCCAAGAAAAACACATCCATCTGCATATTTATCAAATATCTCATATCTAAGAGTCCTTGCAGCTTGCTCTATAGTTAATTTTTCGCTCTTTGCCAAATGATTAACATCCACGCTGAAAGGCAAGAATTCAACATTAAAATGTTTGCAGATATTCTTGCAGAAATCCATATCTCTTAAACTTTCAGCTTGTCTCAAATTATGGTTAATATGAATAGCTGAAAGTTTGATTTTCACTTTTAAATCTTTTTCAATCTGCTCTTTTTTCTTTATCAGCAAATATAGTAAACATGACGAGTCTGGTCCGCCTGAAAAAGCAACATACCAGTTCTTATCTGAGATTAAGTTATCATTTATATCAAGTTTAATCATTACTCTTGCTTATAGCTGTCAAACTTCACTATCTGATCCTGCCACACGAGTTTAACTTTTCCGATTTCTCCATTTCTGTTTTTTGCAACAACAAGATCAACAAGATGAGTGCTTGCAGCTTTGTCAAACTGAGATGGTCTATATAGGAACATTACAATATCAGCATCCTGCTCAATGGCTCCAGATTCACGAAGATCGCTTAACTGAGGAACATGATCAGATCTTTGCTCAGAAGCTCTAGAAAGCTGCGAGAGAGCCACTACAGGAAGCTTCATATCTTTTGCCAATATTTTCAGCTGTCTTGATATTTCAGTAACTTCCTGCTGTCTGTTCTCCTTCTTAACTGCACTCCCGATAAGCTGAAGGTAATCAATGAATATTATATCCAGATTCTCTGAGCTTTTGAATCTTCTGCACTTTGAACGAATATCTGCAACTGTTATTGATGATGTATCATCAAGAAATATCTTTGATTCATGTATAACTCCTGCAGTAGCAGTGACCTTAGCCCACTCATTCTGATCAGTTTCTCCCCTTTGCAGTTTTGTATTAGAAACCCTTGCTTCAGATGCAATAATTCTGTCTGTGAGTTGGTCATTTGACATTTCCAGACTCAAAAATAGAACATTTTTACCTTTTCTAATAGCCATATTCTGAGCCATATTCATTGCAAGTGTAGATTTTCCAACAGAAGGCCTTGCAGCAATCAATACAAAATCACCAGGTTGGAATCCTAATATTAACTTGTCAAGATCAGCAAAACCTGTTTCAATACGTTCAGGCATTTTTTTCGTCTTGCTCAGTTCACGAAAATAGTTTATCCTTTGAACTATTATATCGCTTATCTTCTTTACTCCCTCAGTATCGGTTTTCTCAGAAAGATCAAAAATTTTCTGCTGAGCATACTCTAAAAGTTCTTTTGCTTCTTTTGAATCGCTATAACCTTCTTCAAATACTTCCGCACAAAGTGTTATTAGTGATCTTAGTATGTATTTATCAAAAATAATGGTGGAATAATACTCAGCAGATGAAGCAGAAACTATCTGGGATGCAAGTTTATTAAGATATTCCATGCCTCCGGATTCTGTGAAAGTATTTTCCTTTTTCATCTGCTCAGATACAGATATAATATCTACCGGGATTCCACTCATAAATACCATCTGCAAAGCGGTATATATATTCTGATTGGCCAAAGTGTAAAACATGGAGGAATCCAATTTCTTTTGGACTGGTTCAAATGCCGAGCTGTCAAGCAGCAGACATCCCAAGACATACTGCTCAGCTTCTTCGTTATGCGGAGGTATTCTTTTTATTTTGTCAGCCATCTTATGCTTTCTCCATAATCAATACTTCAATATTAATACTAACTTCAGAGTGAATCTTGATTATTACATTTGTTTTGCCAATGCTTTTCATGGGTTCATCAAGCTGTATCTTCCTCTTATCGACATCAACTTTGTATTGACTTAAAATCGCTTCTGAAATGTCTTTTGTTGTAATAGAACCGAAGAGTTTACCATTTTCACCTGCTCTTACCTCTATTTTTACTTGTTTGCCTTCAAGCCTCGATTTAAGTATATTAGCTTCTATTAATTCCCGGTCTTTTTTGGAATTATCCGATTGCATCCTGTCATTCATAATATTAAGATTTTTTGAATCTGCTTCTATTGCAAGTTTCTTTTTAAATAGAAAATTCCTTGCGTAACCATCATTCACGTCAACAAGCTGATTCTTTTTTCCTAAACTTTTTACGTCCTGTGTAAGTATGACTTTCATATTTTCCTCCGAATCGGTAAATCATTTAAAGTAATTATACTTCACA
>JBAZFL010000011.1:0-18489 GCA_041653455.1 Clostridia bacterium | reverse complement strand
CCCTGTCAATCCAGACCCTATCTGAGTTGCTAATCTAATTCTTTGAGCTTCGCCACCTGATAGTGTTCCCGCATTTCTTGCTAAAGTAAGATAATCTAAACCAACATCAGATAGAAATTTTAATCTTGTATTAATTTCCTTTAATAATACATGAGCTATTACCTGGTGCATTTTTGAGAGATTTAAAGATTCAAAAAAATTTATGCAATCTTTTATGGGTATCTGTGTTACTTCATATATGTTTTTTTCACCAACAGTAACAGCGAGTACTTCAGGTTTTAGTCTTTTTCCATTACATGCAGGGCATGCTGAGTCGCTCATAAATCCTTCATAATATGCTCTCATATATGACTGAGTAGTTTCTTTATATCTTCTTTCTACTATTTTCAATATCCCCTCAAAAGGTTCGTTTGCTGAGTAAGTACGAGTCTTTGTTTCATAATTAACATATAAAGTATCTCCATTAGTGCCATTAAGTAAAATATCTTGAACTTCATCAGGTAGTTCATTAAATGGTATGTGCATTCTAAAACCATATTTATCTGATAGCATTTTATATATTGAATACATCATTGAGCCTTTTTCAAATGATAAGCCTGCAACAGTAAACGCACCATCGAGAACAGAAATATTCCTATCAGGTATAATCAAATCAGCATCTGCTTTTAGTAAAATCCCAAGTCCTGTACACTTTTCACATGCTCCAAACGGACTATTAAAAGAAAACATACGTGGTGATAGATCATCAATACTTATTGAACAGTCAGGACAAGAAAGCTTTGTTGAAAAAACAATATTATCACTCAAATCTTTATTTATTAATACTATTCCATCAGCTTCATTTAAAGCAATTTCCACAGATTCTGTAAGTCTTTTTCTAATTCCTTGACGAACTATTAATCTATCAATAATTATAGTTATATCGTGTCTTTTGTTCTTGTCTATTTCAATTGTATTTTCGTTGAGGTCATACTGTTCATTATCTACAATGACTCTTGAATAGCCTTGTTTCAATAAAGATTCAAATTGTCTTTGAAACTCACCTTTTTTACCTTTTACAATTGGTGCCATTACCATTATTTTCGTGCCTTCAGGGTAATTTAAAATTTGATCAATTATCTGATCTATTGATTGTGAACTTATTTCTCTATTACAGATATGACAATGTGGAATACCTATTCTTGCATATAAAAGTCTTAAATAATCATATATTTCAGTAATAGTTCCAACAGTTGATCTTGGATTATGACTTGTTGTTTTCTGATCAATGGAAATAGATGGTGATAAGCCTTCAATAAATTCGACATCTGGTTTATTCATCAAACCCAAAAATTGTCGAGCATAGGATGATAAACTTTCCACATATCTTCTTTGTCCTTCAGCATAAATAGTATCAAAAGCAAGAGTTGTTTTTCCTGAACCTGATATACCTGTCAAAACTACCAATTTATCTTTTGGTATTAAAACATCAATGTTCTTAAGGTTGTTTTCTTTCGCACCTTTAACAAATATGTATTTTTGCATTAAAAATCGGTTTTATCCTTTAATATGACGTCATGCGCGCCACCTTCAACAATACTTGTTGATGAAACCATAGAAATCCTTGCTGTGTCGTGAAGTTCTTTTATCGTCTTTGAACCGCAACTAGACATGGTATTCTTGATTTTAGCAATTGACTTATTGAGATTATCAGCAAGTTTGCCTGCATATGGCACGTAACTGTCAACACCTTCCTCAAATTTTATACCCGTATCAGTGCCAACATCATATCTTTGCCAATTCCTAGCACGTTCGGAACCTTCTCCCCAGTATTCCTTCACGTAATTATTTCCCAACTTAATAACTTTTGTAGGTGATTCGTCAAATCTTGCAAAATATCTGCCCATCATTACGAAATCAGCTCCCATAGCTAATGACATAGTTATATGATAATCATATACAATACCGCCATCTGAACATATAGGAATGTATGTTCCTGTCTCATCAAAATATTCATTTCTAGCTTTAACTGTATCAATAACCGCAGTTGCTTGCCCCCTGCCGATTCCTTTTTGTTCTCTGGTTATACAGATACTGCCTCCGCCAATTCCTACTTTTATGAAATCTGCTCCAGCATCTGCAAGATATCTAAAGCCTTCAGCATCAACTACATTCCCTGCACCAATAAGTACTTTTCCTTCATACGTATCTTTTACGAATTTTATTGTATCATATTGCCATTCACTGAAACCATCAGATGAATCTATACAAAGCACATCTGCACCAGCTTCTACTAAAGCAGGAACTCTTTCCTTATAATCCCTTGTATTTATTCCTGCACCACACATGAATCTTTTTTCATGATCAAGAAGTTCCATTGGATTTTCTTTATGATCATCATAATCTTTTCTGAATACAAGATACTTAAGATTATTTTCTTCATCAATAATAGGTAAGCAATTCAGTTTATGGTCCCAAATGATATCATTTGCTTCTTTCAATGAAATTCCAATTTTACCAGTAATAAGTTTTGAAAATGGGGTCATAAATTCGAAAACTTTTCTATCTAATGAATCTCGTGAGACTCTATAATCCCTGCTTGTAACTATACCGAGTAATTTTCCCTGTGACGAACCATCGTGAGTAATTGGTATTGTTGAGTGACCGCTTTTTGCTTTTAAAGCTACAACATCTTTAAGAGAATGCTCTGGAGTCAGATTCGAGTCAGATATTACAAAACCTGCTTTAAACTTTTTAACTCTCTTAACCATTTCAGATTGAGATTCGATCGGTTGAGAGCAGAAAATAAAACTGAGACCTCCCCGTTTAGCTAATGCTATTGCAAGAGTATCATTAGAAACTGACTGCATAATTGCAGATGTAAAAGGTATATTGAGGCATATCTGGGGTTCTTCATCCCTTTTAAATTTAGTTAAAGGCGTCTTAAGACTTATGTTATCAGGATAACAATCCTTTGAAGTCAAATTCGGTATAAGTAAATATTCACTGAATGTTCTCGAGATCTCCTCATATATCTTAGCCATTTCTCACCTCATAAATTTCTAATTATTGTACTACTAATACTTAATTGTGTCAATAATTTTATGAATCATAACTGAGTATAGGATTATCTAATTTTTCAACATCGAAGAAGTTTGATTCAAATATCCCTGGAACTCCTGTATCATGATAAAAATAATTGACAGCAACATTTTCGATTCTATTGTTCCTTACTGTGATTCCACTACTACATTCATCAAGGTATATTCCACCAGGAAAACCTTTTCTTTTTGAAAGTCTTCCATATTTTGTTGTAACACCAAGCAGGTATGCTTTTTTAACATATATCTTAGTTATTGGTTCATCAAATGCATCTGAATTATCGTGAATATAATTATCCTCTATTACAGAGCCATCCTGATTTGATAATGTATAAATTCCTGCTCCATCATGCATCTGTTGCATTATATGATGTATCTCATTTCCTCTTATATGATTATTTTTTAATATAGTAGGGTTAGAGTTAGGAGAGTTGATATTTGAATTGAATATGAGATTAGCAAAAGGATCTGGTCTTCCCCATCCCCAGCCAACTGAAATACCTGTATATGCAATATTATATAGAAGATTATTATAGATTTTTATACTATTGACATATCCTGCAAGTATTCCGCAAGCTCCATTATACAGAACCCCTATGTCATGTATAACATTGTTTTCTATTCTAGTATTAAAATTCATATGAATATAATCATTTGGGTGAGCATCTTTGTCTTCAAAATTGCCAACTATAACTGCTCCTCCAGCTATATCGTAAAGTTTTGAATTAATAATACTGTTATTTTTGCATCCTCTTCCTATGTGAATACCTGTTCCACCTAAATTTGAAAATTCACATCCTTCAAATTTTACATCTTCACTATAAGCAACAAAGACCGCTGCTTTTGGTACAGTAAATATTTCATCTGATGAATTATGGACAGAATCATATGTTGTAGACTGTATTTCAGATAATCCATTTTTAGATGGGTACTCCCATGTCGTGAATCTGAATGAAATGTTTGAAATCTTTATGTTTTTTGAATTACTTATTCTTAAAAGTGTTTCTATAACAGGATACAGTATCTCATATCCAGTTTTAATTTCATTTTCAGTTGGAAGATATTCTATAGCTGATGTTGATTTATCATGATAGAATGTGCCTTCTTGCAAAGCGCTCTTTATGTTTCTAATTTCGGTAGGTGCGCCAACTCTTAATCCTTTTTTCTGTAAAATATTGAATTGAGACTGTTCTAGTTCAATATATATTTTATCATTTTCTAATTTTGTCAAATGACCATTTGCTATGTTCTGGTTCCATCCGACAGTAAAATAATATTCTATATTTTCTGGATTTTCATACAACAATTCTTTATGAGTGGTTAAAAAGCCATTATAAATTGTCCTGTCTTCAAGTATTTCTGATGGATTATGAAATATAAAGTCTTCTCTCTCACACCTGTTCCAAGCTGAGGATTCTACCTTATAAGCAGATGTTTTATTTCTTCTAACACCATTTACAAAAATACTGTTAGGATAATTATCTTCTTTGAGAATTTTTGAAGCTCCACTGATAATAACATTTCCTTCACCTTTTAAAACTAGATTATTCTTTTCATAAACAACTAATGGTTCATCCAAGTTATATAAACCTTCAGTTAATATGATTTCAGAATTCTCATTCTTTAATGCTTCTTTCAGCTGTTCGGTATTGGTTACCCTAGTAGACATATGGATTATTCTCCTTTTCATGTTTAATTGTAGATTTTACTCCATGTCCTGGAAGTATTATTGTTTCATCAGGCAAAATATAAATTTTATTCTTTATTGAATAATAAAGCATATCATTACTTCCTGTTCCTAAATCAGTTCTTCCAACAGATTCATAAAAAAGCGTATCACCTGTGAAAAGTGTATTTTGCGTATAAATACATATGCTTCCTTCAGTATGTCCAGGAGTATGTATTATATCAATTTTATCAAATCCAAAATATATCGTTGAATAATCAGTCAGTTCTATATCATATATATCAAATTTTCTATTCATTCCAAATAAGACTGATCCATTTTTGTATTCGTCAGAATATAAGTCCTTATCATTTTTATGCCCATATGTCTTTGCTCCGGTCGCTTTTTTAAGATTATCACCAAAAAAAATATGGTCAATATGTGCATGAGTATATATTATCTTATTTAAGGATGCAGAAAATTCTTCAATTTTACTAAGTATAATTTCTGGTTGTACAGAAGGATCAATTACTAATGCTTCGTTCTGTGAAATTACTATATAACAGTTTGATGATAGTAATGAGCTTGTTAATTTGATTATCTGCATATGATTATTTCCTTTTGTTTACTTTACTGTCGATAATAATTGTTACAGGACCTTCATTAATTATGTGCACGGACATTTTCGCAGCAAATTTTCCGGTTTTTACATTAATATCATATTTAGATTTAATATATTCGATAAATAGCCTATATAATTCTTCACCTTTTTTTGAAGATGCAGCATTAATAAAAGATGGCCTGTTTCCTTTTTTTGTGTCAGCTGCTAAAGTAAACTGGCTAATAACTAACATTTCACCCTTTATATCTATTAAGGACAAATTCATCTTATCAGATAAATCTGAAAATATTCTCAATTTAACAATTTTATCTGCGAGATAGTATACATCATTTATTTCATCATTTTCTGTTACACATACCAACACATTTAATCCAGAATGTATTTCAGAAAATAATTCATCATTTATATGCACCGAACTTTTTGTTACTCTTTGTACTACTGCAATCATCTTAATTTCTGCCTTTTCGAAAACCTTGAAATATCAAATATACCAGAAATTTTCCTTAATTTTCTGTTAAGCTCCTGTATTTCATCTTTATTTCGCATCATAACAATTATTCTGACATCAGCGTAACCTTCTTTGCTTAGTTTAGCTTCCACTCCATTGCATTTTATTTTCTGCTCAGATAAAAGTTTCATAATATCTGTTACAAGATTTGGCCTGTCATATGATTTAATTTCCAATTGTGTCTCATAAGATTCATCAGAATTCAGATTCCAATAAACTTCAATTTTTCTATCTTCAAAGTCTTTATCATTTATAATATTTATACAATCCATTCTGTGCACAGAAACTCCCCTTCCTCTAGTAACATATCCGATTATGTCGTCTCCAGGAACAGGGTTACAGCATTTACTTATTTTAACCATACAATTAGGAATATCTTTAACAATAACACCTTCAGTATTTTTAGATGTTTTTAGATTATCTGCAATTTCAGGAATTATTAAGGCAGGTTCTTCTTTATGGTCTTTCCTGTATTCCTCTTTTAATTTTGATATTATCTTATTTGAAGTAATACCACCATACCCTATTGCACACATGATATCTTCTAATTCCAGAAAGTTATATCTTTCAAGAACTTTTTCATAATACTGAGGTTTTAAAAGTTCAACAGGATTCATTCCTTGTCTTTTAATTTCTTTAAGTAACTGGTCTTTTCCTTTTTCAACATTTTCCTCTTTACGTTCTTTTCTGAAGTATTGTTTAATTTTTGTTCTTGCAGCACTTGTCTTTACAAGTTTCAACCAGTCTCTGCTCGGTCCTTTTGATGTATTTGATGTGACTATTTCTACAATATCACCTGTTTGTAAAGTATAAGTAACTGGAACCATTTTCCCGCCAACTTTAGCTCCTATCATTTTATTTCCCACTGCTGAGTGTACATGATAGGCGAAATCTATTGGATTAGCTCCATAAGGAAGATTTATAACATCACCTTTTGGAGTGAATACAAACACTTCCATGTCAAAAAGATCATTTTTAAGATTCGAGTAGAATTCATCTTCATCTTTTGTTTCTTTTTGCCATTCCATCCATTGTGAGATCCATTCAAGTGATGAGGATTGTTCCGCATCATCAATTTTCTGTTTATACTTCCAATGTGCGGCAATACCGAATTCCGCTACTCTATGCATTTCCCATGTTCTAATCTGAACTTCAAAAGGTTTTCCATTTTTATTAATTAAAGTAGTATGAAGAGACTGATACATATTTTTCTTTGGCATAGCTATATAATCCTTAAATCTTCCAGGTATAGGTTTATAGTTTTCATGCAGCATACCTAATGCAAAATAGCAGTCTTTTATATTATTTACTATTATTCTTAATGCAAACATGTCATAAATTTCCTCAAGAGTTTTGTTTTGGGTTACCATTTTCCTATATATGCTATATAAATGCTTTACTCTTCCTTCTACATGTCCTTCAATTTTATTATTATTAAGATCAATTTGTAATTCGTTCTTGATTTTATCTATTAAACTATATCTTTCATCTTTATTTTTCTCCATCTTTTGAGAAAGATCAGAATAATCATCAGGATAAAGATGCATAAAAGCAAGATCTTCAAGTTCTATTCTAAATGATGACATACCTAATCTATGAGCTATAGGAGCATAAATATCCATAGTTTCCTTGGATTTTTCTATCTGGCTCTTTTTTGTCTTATACTCCAGTGTCCTCATATTATGAAGTCTGTCAGCAAGCTTTACTATAATTACTCTGATATCCTTACTCATAGCCATGAACATTTTTCTAATATTCTCAACCTGTTGTTCTTTTTGGCTTTGTAAAGGTATATTTGTAAGTTTACTGACTCCTTCAACTATAAGAGCTATTTCACTTCCAAACATTTCCTTTATATCATTTGCAGTAAACCTTGTGTCTTCAATAACATCATGTAATAATGCGGCCGCAATTGATTTGGAATTTAATTCAAGACTTGCAACAATTCGTGCTACCTCTATGCAATGTATAATATATGGCTCACCAGATGCTCTTTTTTGTTCCATATGTCCTTCAAGAGCAATATTATATGCTTTATTTATAAGATCAAAATTACTATTTGGATTATATAATCTTATTTCATCTATTAACTTTGCATATAGTACTTTATAATCTTCCATTGTTATCTTCTTTATTAACCTTAATGTATGTTATTGATTCGTTAATATCTTTTTTCACTTTGTCATTAAGTTCATTAATATATATAAACTTGAAATTAATGTTGTTGTATTTAATAATACCTAATTCTTGCAAAATATCAAGGCATATAATAAATTGAGGTATGTTTGTTGTTTCATGCAACTGTAATTTCAAAGGTATCTCGCTATTCTTTATAAATTTGTATACATTAACAACATCATTCCTGTTAATAATTACATCCCTTTTAGAATATATTATTAAATCATTAATTATAGACTGCGGAATATCTTTGATTTTTATATCTGTTATTTCACAATTAACATATTTTCTTGTTTGAAAAGATGTTGAATTTGAATCTTTTGCAGTATTATATGACAACTTGAATATGATATCATACTTACTACCTGTCTGTAATAACCTACTATAGTCTGAACTGTTAAATGAAATACAATTAATATATTTTCCATTTTTATTGAATGAAATACTTATATGTTCTTTATTTTTACCTATCTCACGATATGAATCAAATTCCAGATCTTCAATCATAAAAAGTGCGGATTCATTTTCACTTCCATGTGGTTCCATGCATGATAAAACTTGAGCATTATCAACTGTCACATCATTAACATCAATTTTAAAATCAGGGCTAATTGCTTTTCTTTCTGATACTTTAAAACCTATATCTCTTGCATACTTATTTATTTCATATCTAAACTTAGCAAGATTGTAATCATAAATCATATTACCTGCTGCGATCTTATGGCCACCATAAGTTATCTGTAACTCCTTGGTATAATCAATTGCAGAAATTAAGTTAAAATTTGCGACTGAGCGTCCTGATCCTTTTAAAACCCTATTACTATTCTCTTTTTCATCTATACTCTCATATTTTCCATCAGTTGTTAATAGTATGCATGGCCTGTTATATTTCTCCACAATATGCGAAGCGACAATACCAAGTACTCCCATATCCCAGTTTTTATCTTCTAGTACAAAGACGAGATCATTAATAATATCTTTATCATTTTGGATTCGCTGTATAACTGATCGAGTTATTTCCTTTTGTCTGTTTTTTCTTTCCTCATTAAACAGTATTAACTTTTCAGCAAGATTTTTACATTCCTGATAATCGTCCGAAATAAGAAGATTAATAGCATATTCAGCAGTATCCATTCTACCTGATGCATTAATTTTTGGTATTATATTAAAAAGAAGATGACTAGAGTTTACTTTGTCAATGCCATAAGGGTATGATTGTTTAAGTAATTCTTTTAAACCTGTATTATCAGTTAAAGCAATCCTATCCATGCCAATCTTTGCGATTATCCTGTTTTCATTTTTTAATGGAACTACATCAGCAATTGTTCCTAATGCTGCAAGATCTATATATCTAGCGTATTCATAACCACAATCTAGACTTATACATAATGCCTGAATTATTTTGAAAGCAATTCCGGCACCACATAAATCTGAAAACGGATAATTACTATCAGGCAATTTTGGAGAAATTATGCAATAAGCGTCAGGTATTGTATCTAATGGTGTATGATGATCAGAAATGATACAGTCAATACCAATATCATTAATGAACTCAAGTTCCTTTACAGAAGTTATCCCGCAATCAACTGTTATCATAAGACCAATATCTTCAGTAAGTATATTTTCAAGTATCTCTATTGATAATCCATATCCTTCTTCTCTTCTTGGGATATAGTATTTAACATTAGCTCCAATACTTTTTAGAAATCTATACATAATCGCTGTCGCAGTTATTCCATCTGTGTCATAATCGCCATATATAAGTATTAATTCATCATTCTTAACAGCAAAAATAATTCTTTTAATTGCTTTATCCATTTCATTTATTAAGAAAGGATCATATAGATAATCTAATTTTGGATAAAGAAAATTATCAAGATTATCTATTTTACGTAGTCTTAATATTGATTCTGCAAGATTTGTATTACTTATATCAATAGTATTTGACAGATCCCATTCATTATTGAACATCATCTGTATTCAACCATTCCAACAGGGGCTATACCATCAATAAATGAAGAAGCTGAACTATAATCGTTCTTTATAACAAGTTTTCCAGAAATATCAATGTACATCCATCCAGAATTCTCATAATAATCTGTTTTAACAGCAGCTAACCCTTCACTGAAAGAATAAGCCATATAATATTTTGGTTTGATAACTAATTCATTATCTATATTAATGTATCCATACAAAGCTTTATCAAATGATTCTCCATCAAGAACAGGTGCTAAACCATTATTAAATGTCGATGTATTATAATAAATCAATGGAATTACGATATTTCCTTGTTTATCTATAAATCCTGCATCATTTGTTTCTTGATCCATGCTTAATTTTACTGAAGCAAACCCTTCTGAAAAAATTCCAGCATATGAAAATTGAGGCTCAATAACAATTGAACCAGTTTTATCAATATATCCGCATAATCCTGCAACGCCTGATCCCTCTTGAATTTTAGCTAATCCCTCAGAAAATGAAGCTGCAGCTTGAAACTGGGGAGGAATTACATATTCTCCCGTCGTATCAATATATCCCCACAGATTATAGGTAGCATCTCTTTGAGCTGATTGTACACAGGCAAATCCTTCAGAAAAAGGTAATGCATACTTAAACTCTTTATCAAACACTTTGTTGTTATTTTTGTCTATAAAGAACCACAAACCTGATTCATCATAATTCTGAACAGGAGCAAAGCCCTCACTAAACATGCTTGTATCCCTGTATTGTGGTTCAATCACTACTTTACCTGTTTTATCACAATATCCCCACTTAAAATATTCATTGAATCCTTGCCTGATTGGATACAGTCCCTCCTTGCCAATTTTTATTCCTGTAAATGTCGGTTCAACAATATAATTACCCTGAGTATCAATTAAACCGTAAAGATATACAGGAAACTTTATGGCACTGCAACTGGTTAGAAATATCATACTTATAAGTAAGATAATAAAAATATGTGTTTTATGTTTATTTTTACTAATCATATCTATTTTTCTTTTAAACATATACCTAACTCATCCAATTGCTTAGTATCTACTGAATTTGGAGCATCTGTAAGAGGACATGCTCCGCTTTGAATTTTCGGAAAAGCAATTACATCTCTTATATTATCAGTTTTAGTTATGCTCATTACAAGCCTGTCAAGACCATAGGCCATTCCTCCATGAGGAGGAGTTCCGAATTTTAATGCATTTAATAAAAAACCGAATGATTCCTCAGCTTTCTCATTAGAGAATCCGAGGATGTTAAGCATTTCCTCTTGAAATTTTGAGTCATGAATTCTTATACTGCCACCGCCAATTTCTTCTCCATTTAAAACAATATCATATGCTTTAGCTCTAACTTTTCCCGGTTCTTTATGTAAGAATTCCAAATCCTCGTCCATTGGAGATGTAAATGGATGATGTTTCGCATAAAATCTTTTATCTTCATCGCTATACTCAAATAATGGGAACTCAGTAACCCATAAAAATTCATATTTATTATTATCTAACAAATTCAAACGCTTACCTATTTCTACTCTAAGTGCTCCAAGAGCATCAAAAACGATCTGATTCTTATCAGCAATTATTAGTATTAAGTCATTCTCTTTTGCATTAAAAGCAGCTGTTATTTCTATTAATTGCTCTTGATTGAAAAATTTCGTTATTGAACCAGTTATTTCATTACCTGCACCGACTTTTAGCCATGCAATACCTTTAGCTTTATATTCTTTTACAAATTCTACTAATTTATCAATTTCTTTTCTGGAAAAATCAGCACATCCTATAGCATTAAATCCTCTGACAGATCCGCTATTAGCACATGCATCTGTAAATACTTTGAACTCGCATTCATTAACAAGATGTGATATATTTACAAATTCTATACCAAACCTTAAATCAGGCTTATCACTGCCAAATCTATTCATAGCTTCGTCATAGGACATTCGTGAAAAAGGAGTTTGTAATTCCACATTCAAAGTTTCTTTGAATAGTTTTTTTATAAATGTTTCATTGACGGATATAACATCATCTACATCAACAAAACTCATCTCAAGGTCAATCTGAGTGAATTCTGGTTGTCTATTTGCTCTTAAATCTTCATCTCTAAAACATTTTACTATCTGATAATATCTATCGAAGCCAGAAATCATAAGAAGTTGCTTAAGTAGTTGCGGTGACTGAGGCAGAGCATAAAATGTTCCTTGATTCACTCTGCTTGGTACAAGATAATCTCTTGCACCTTCTGGAGTGCTTCTAGTCAAAACAGGTGTCTCTACTTCTATAAATCCATTGTCACTGTAAAAATCGCGTGCTATTTTTGCTATTTTATTTCTCATAAATAGATATTGCTGCTGTCTTGGTTTTCTTAAATCTAGAAACCTGTATTTTAATCTGAGCAATTCATTTGTAGATGTATTTTCTGTTATATCTATAACAGGAACAGCGCTTTCTGACAAAATTCTCAATTCAGTAGCTTCAATTTCAATATCTCCTGTTTTCATGCTAGGATTTTTATCTTCACGTTCATTTATCGTTCCAACTACTGCTATTACATATTCACATTTAAGGCTTTCTGCTTTTTTAAAAAGCATTTCATTGTTTTCATGCCTGAATACTACTTGAATAATTCCAGTTCTATCTCTTAAATCACAAAATATTATACTGCCAAGATTTCTTGATCTGTTGACCCATCCCATTAAAACTACTTTTTTGTTAATATCTTTTATATCGTATTCTGCACAATATCCAGATCTCTTTATACCTTTTATATTTTCCATAACATACCTCATATCTTATTTTCAATAATTCTTTTTGTAATCGAATCTACACTGACTTCTTTTGTCTCTTGAGTCGACATATTTTTTATTAATGCTTTATTAGTATCTATTTCATTATCACCTAAAACGACATTATATAATGCATTCTTTTTATCTGCATATTTCAACTGTGCCTTAAGGCTTCTTTCATTAATGTCTATTTCACAGTACATACCATTTAATCTTAACTCATTAGCCATTTTTCTCGCAGATTTATATGCTTTATCACCTATGTAGGCAAAGAATATAATAGGTTTCTTTTCATTAGGAAGTTTAAACCCTGATTTTTCCATTGTGCCTATAAGTCTTTCAAGCCCTAAAGCAAATCCAATACCAGGAGTATCGGTACCTCCAAGCTGTTCTACTAGGCCGTCATATCTTCCACCTGCACAAACAGTATCCTGCGCGCCTATACCCTCAGCAATAAATTCAAAAACTGTTCTAATGTAGTAATCAAGTCCTCTTACAATCCTTTTATTAATTACAAATGGTATTTTCATTTCCGAAAGTCCTTTTACAACATTATCAAAATGCTTATTGCATTCCTCACATAGATTATCTAAAAGCATCGGAGCATCCTTTGATATTACAGAACATTTTTCTTGTTTACAATCAATCAATCTCATAGGATTTCTTAAATATCTCTGTTTGCAATCATCACACATACCATCTAGTTTATCTGAGAAGTAATTTTTAAGCATCTCATTGTATTTAATTCTGCAATTTTTACAACCAATACTATTAATATTTAATTGCAATCCTTTAATTTCAAGTTTTCCGAAAAATGCATTAAGCATGTACATTATTTCAATATCTGCATTTGCAGAATCTGAACCTAACACTTCAGCTCCTAGTTGATTGAACTCCCTATATCTGCCTTTTTGAACATTCTCGTATCTATATGCAGTAATATCATAATATAGTTTAATAGGTTGTGGATTTGAAGACATACCGTTTTCTATATAACTTCTTACAACTGATGCTGTTCCTTCTGGTCTCAATGTTATTGATCTGCCTGCTTTATCTTTAAAGGTATACATTTCCTTTTGTACTATATCTGTAGTATCTCCAACTCCTCTTTGAAATAATTCAGTGTGTTCGAAAACTGGAAATCTAATTTGCTGAAAACCGAAATTTTCTAGTATATTTGAAAAAACTGTCTGAACATATTTATATTTTTCAATATCACCTGGCAATATATCTTTGGTGCCTTTTGGTATAGATATCTTCATTTTATCCTCCTGTTATAAAAAAGTCTCTTACAAATAAATGTAAAAGACGATTCATTCATGATACATGCCTTCAAAACAAGCCCTTTAATCTAAGCATACATCCTTTACTTTGAATTATTTAATACCAAAAGATGCTTTTTGTCAAGTAGCGCTATTCACAGATAGCTATCAGCTGCTCTCTGATATCAACCGGATTAGTGAAATAGTAGCTGGTTGGTTTGTCATTACCTTCCGAATCTTTTTGACCGACAAATATAGAATCCTCATATCCAACTAATATATTACCAGTATCTATTGAATCGCTATTCAGAGTCAAAGCAAATGAAATATAGGATGTGAGTTTTTCTTTTCCAATATTTGTCCTTATATTGTTTTTTGCAACATCAATAACACTTGAGATATTTGATAGATTCAATGCTTTCTTGATGATAGCTTTTATCATGCTCTGCTGTCTGTCTATTCTTTCAATATCTGAAGTGTATTCGTAACCAACTCCTTGACGGTATCTTAAGAATTTTACGACTTGCTCGCCATCCAATACTTGCAGACCTTTATCTATCTCTATAACAAGATCCTGAGTAAAATCGTAGTAGTACATGCCAAATGGAACATCATATTCAATGCCTCCCATAGAGTCTACGATTTTTTGAACTGTATCATATGAAATCCTTACATAATAATCCATATCGATATCTAAAAGTGTTTCACATGCACCTAATAATTGCATGGATGATGTTGAACTAGTTGACTCAATTAGTACATCGTTATCAAAAATATTATAGTATGAATTAATTTTCCAATGTTCAAATTTATTCCTATCCGAATATCTAAGCCATGTATCTCTTGGTATACTCAGAAAATCCAAAGTATTGTCTGTTCTATTAATAATTGCAATCCAAATTGCATCTGCAAGATCATATTCAGCCAATCCAAATAACAAAACATATTCAATATCATCCTCTGATTTATATGGTGAAGGATATTCCGGAATATCTGATTCTATAGGTTCACTGGAATTTGTGGCTGTTGGCGGGAGTGTAATTGTTTCAATAACCTGGCTTTGTGTTGGGCTTGAAGTCTCATATATTGAATTATGCATTATATCGAAAAATATTAAAAGCGAAATTACTATACATATCAGAAATAATCCAATAACGGATATTATCACTATACCTTTGTTGCTAAGTCTTCTCGTATTCGCTTTTGTTTTTTTCTTTATATTATCTTTATCATTCATATCAGTAACCCGATTTACCTAATAATTTGAACATGTTTTTTTTGTATGCTTCTACACCAGGTTGGTTAAAAGGATTAACTCCGAGTATATATCCGCTTATACCGCATGCTTTCTCGAAGAAATACACTATCTGTCCATAAGTGAAAGCATCCATCTTCTCTATTTCTATAACATTAACAGGTACATTACCATTAACATGCGCTATTTTTGTTCCCAGCATAGCTTTTTCATTAACATATTTCAGGCTTTTGTTTTTAATATAATCAAGACCGTCAGAATCATCATTAGTATCAGGTATGCATATTTCTGACATATCATTTTTTACATATATGACTGTTTCAAAAATATTTCGTAAACCCTCCTGAATATATTGACCCATTGAATGAAGATCAGTTGTATTATCAACACCTGCAGGAAATATCCCTTTATTGTCCTTTCCCTCTGATTCACCATATAACTGTTTCCACCATTCTGTCATATAATGAAGTGATGGATCATAATTTACCATAATTTCAATTGTCTTACCTTTTAAATACATCAGATTACGAATAGCAGCATACTGTAAACTCATATCTTCTAGATTTTCTAATGCGAATTTTGCTCCGTCAATCATCTGTTCTATATCTATGCCTGATACAGCAATAGGTAGTAAGCCGCATGGAGTAAGTATGCTGTATCTCCCGCCGACATCAGATGGTATCTCAAAACTAACATAGCCTTCCTTATTAGCTATTGATCTTAATGAACCATTTTTTTTATCTGTTGTAATATAAATACGATTTTTTGCTTCATTTCTATATCTAGAATAAAGAGCTTCCTTAAATATCCTGAATGCAATTGCTGGCTCAGTAGTAGTTCCTGATTTACTGATAACATTCAATGAAAATTCTTTATCTTTAAGATATTCAAGTACTGATTCAATGTATTTCCCACTTATATTGTTTCCAACATAAATTATTTCCGTACCTTTTTTATTCATCGTATCAGTCAAGGCTTCTATTGCAGCTCTTGCTCCAAGATACGATCCACCTATTCCGATGACAACAAGAACTTTTGATTGATCCTGTATTTTTTTAGCTATTTCTTTAATATATTGTATTTCTTCTTTAGTAATTTTTTTTGGTAGATCGAGCCATCCTAAAAAATCTGAACCTGCACCATTTCTGTTTTTTAGCAATCTATTAGCCTGTTTTGCTTTTTCCATTAAATCGTAAAATTCTGATTTGCTTGCAAAACTTAAACAATCGTCTAAAACTATTTTCATTTATCATCCTCTGCTTTTTCCAATTTAATAACTGACACTTCATAAGCCGTTTTTGCAACAATATTTCCATATTGATCCTTTTTTTCATATTCTCTGCTTTGGAACCTGCCCCAAATACGTATGCGTGTACCAACCTGCATATTTTCACAATATCTTGCATTTCTTCCCCAACAGATACAAGGTATATAATCGCTTTTTTTATATGCTCTATTTACTGCAACTAATAAATCACATATCTCTCTTCCAAACGGAGTTATTCTGAAATTAGGTTCTTTGCATATGAAAGCATCAAAAAAAGTATCATTGAAACTATCAATTCCTTCAATTGTCTCAAGAAGTTTGGCTTCTCTGGCGAAAATATTGACAACTAACCTTTTCTTTTCAGTCTTATCTAGGTTGTTATATGATCTGACTTGGCCTTTTATTTCAATTATTACTCCAGGTTTTAGTAAATCAATATTTAGAAGATGATCAGAAATAAGTATCGGCACCATATCAGTCTGTTTGCTGAGCCTTTGAACTTCAATGATTATGTTATAAAATGATTCTCCATATATCTGATGATTAAATACAGGAGTTGAAGTAATACTGCCGACAATATAAATCTTGTTATTCTCTAAAAGTTCGATTTCGTTTATCATTCGCATACCAGGCTTTCTTTTGTAATTTACAGCATAATGACAGTCAGATGACTTTTCTACTATTATATTATTACTTTTTAAAAAAATAAAGTATTTCTTTATTTAGTAACTAATATATAGTCCATTTACTTTAAAAGATAGCAGCTTGTAAAAGTCAATGTGTTTTTACCATAGTAATAAGGAATAGATGACAGTTCGCAAACTTTGCTTACCCATAATCCATATGACTCCATAGAACCTATTGCCTTATTTGGAAATCTGCACGGATTATCCGGATATGTACAGGTATTGCAGATAGAGCATGTTCCTGCGCTCATAGCAAGCATATCTGGATATGTTTTTTTTAAATCATTAACAAGTTCGAAAAAATTATCTTTATGCCTCTTTTCAGTTAGTTGTATTGTTTCATAATCAAATTCATCTTCCATTTGAGCTGTAGTCTGAACTATCATACCAAAACTATATCCTTTAACTTTTTCAGCAGCATTTTCTAGAGTACCTATTGCAGGAGGACACATCCAATTACTATTGTAACTATGACATAAATCTGAATTGCACATCTGCCTTACTTCAGGCATGAAGACTAAGGAATTAATATTTAACTCACCTGCATGTGAAAACCCTTTTTGAAAAGCTTGATTTTTGAAAATATCAATATTATATTTCATCATTGTTCCTCCAAAATAAAATCGATTATCTTGGGATAATCGATTTGTCTGGTCGGAGTGACAAGATTCGAACTTGCGACCCCTTGAACCCCATTCAAGTACTCTACCAAACTGAGCCACACCCCGACTTGTCTTATTATAACTTTAACTTTTTATTTGTCAACAGCTTCATCTTTGGCTATTTTTATGGTATCATCTTCATTCAATTTTTCATCAGAGTCTATTTTTACTTCATTTTCTTCTTCTGGTATATATGTGTCTTTATCTTTAAGAAGATCCTTATAGTCTGATTTTCCTACCGATAAATCGTCTTCATCCATTAATGCTTTCATAAACAATTTTTTATCTTTTGATCGAAGAATAGTAATTAAAATCAGCATTGCACCAAAGAATACAGCGCTTATGAGTGCTATAAGCCTTGAAAGCTTAATATCAGTATCAAATAAATAGAGAGGGTCTATCCTTATACCTTCAATAAAGAACCTGTATAATCCATATGAAGCCATATAAATGCACAATGAACGTCCATTGAAGTATTTTCCATTTCTTGCTATTAGAATTAATACTAAAAAGAGTGAAAGATTTAATA